>JAVHRN010000103.1:0-32828 GCA_036171695.1 Gallionella sp. | reverse complement strand
GCGCGCGCATATCCCGATGCCGATGTTGCTGAGGCGGCTTTGGATGCCGCAGAAAGGCAGCATGCGCAGGGCTTGATGCGCGTGAATCACACGGGTGAAATTTGCGCGCAAGCCTTGTATCAAGGGCAGGCACTCACTGCGCGCTCGGTCGAAGTGCAACAAAAATTGCAGCACGCCGCAGCGGAAGAAACCGAGCATCTAGCGTGGACTGCGCGGCGCGTGCATGAGCTGGGCGGTCATTTGAGTGTATTGAATCCGCTCTGGTACAGCGGTTCGCTGGCGATGGGCGCGGTGGCGGGCTTGCTCGGCGACAAATGGAATTTAGGTTTTTTAGCCGAAACCGAGCGACAAGTAGGCCAGCATTTGCAAAGTCATTTGCAACAGTTGCCCACCCAAGATGCCAAGAGCCGCGCCATCGTCAATCAAATGGCGAGTGATGAAGCGGCGCATGCGGCGATGGCGGTGGAACTAGGCGGCGCGCCCTTGCCCGCCCCCGTGCAATGGGCAATGCAGCTTAATGGCAAGCTGATGACCAAGACGGCGTATTGGGTTTAATACAGGAAGTGGTGAGTGGGTGCGGCACTGCGTGCCTAAGTTGTAAGTAGGAAAACCAGTGCATCGCTTTTCCCGCTTACCATTTCCCTACTGACCACTTGCAGCTACTTGTACCACCTCAAAATCATGCGTCATCGCGGCAGTTGCGCCCAACATAATTGAGGCGGAGCAGTATTTTTCGGCAGATAACTTAATCGCTTTTTCGACTACTTCAGGTTTGATGTCGCGACCTGTAATAACGAAGTGCATGTGGATGCTGGTGAACACTTTAGGGTCGGTCTCGGCGCGCTCCGCGCTCATTTCTACATAACAATCGGTGACGGCTTGACGGCTTTTTTTCAAGATGGTTATTACATCGTAGCTGGTGCAGCCGCCCGCGCCGATGAGCAACATTTCCATCGGACGCGGGCCTAAATTTCTACCGCCCCCCGCTGGCGCGCCGTCCATCAATACGGCATGACCACTTTCGGTTTCACCTAAAAAGGCGACTTGTTCGACCCATTTGATGCGTGCTTTCATAACGATTCCTTAGTAACAATTAAGCGGGGGATTTTATGCGATACCACAGCAAACCGATTAGCTCATGCATAAAAATTTTGCTGGCAAGCAGTGTTTTTGCGCGCGGCACAAAACGCATCACGCCGAACGTGTCTGGCGTATTAAAGGCGGTAGGCGCGGCAATCACGGTAAACCCAGCTTGCTCAAATACCCGTTTCGCACGCGGCAAGTGGCTGGCACTGCTGACCAAATAAATTTTATGGATGCCGAGCGGCTGCAAGATAGCGTAGCTGTTGCGCGCATTCTCTAAGGTGTTGATGGAGTGCTCCTCTAACCAACGCACGGGAATTTGAAAATCATCTTCGAGCACATCGCGCATTTGTGCAGCTTCACTGCTGACCCCATCTTGCATCGCGCCGCCCGTCACTAAAATCGGCAGTTGCGTGGCGCGATAGAGATGCGCGCCGTAGCGCACACGCGGCAAAGCGGCTTCGCTCACGGTATTTGCACCGCCATATTCGGGTGCATTGAAATAACTGCCGCCGCCCAAAATGACGATTGCCTCGGCGGCAGGCAAGGGTGCACGCAATGCCGCATCGCGTTGCTCTAATTGCGTGAATGCGCCATCCACAAAATAAGGCGTGGATGCGATATACAACAGCGCGGTGCAGGCGACTAAGAGGCTGCGCGCAAGGCGCGGGTGACGCTGCCAAGCCAAAATGACCCACAGCAAGACAGGCAAAAAACACAGTGGCGGATAGAGCCAAGCCGCAATGAAGTTGATGATGAAAAATGACATGGCGGCTAGAGCGCGTGCTGGGCAACAGTTATAAAGGGGCGCATCTTACTGGCTTTTGTTGACAAGTACGCAACAGCTAATAACGGCTCAAATGAATAAAGTGAGAAAGCGTTTGACACGACCAGTGGGCTGCGACTAGAATGCGCGCCCTTCGAGGTTTACTTACAGAATTTTTAGGATTTGTGGCTATGAAAACATTTTCCGCTAAAGCCGAAGAAGTCCAGCATGACTGGCTTCTGGTAGATGCAGCAGACCAAGTGCTAGGCCGTTTGGCTGCACAAATTGCCTCGCGTTTGCGCGGCAAACATAAAGCAATTTACACACCTCACGTTGATACTGGTGACTTCGTTGTCATCATCAATGCTGACAAAGTGCGCGTAACAGGCAATAAAGCTGAAGCTAAGCTGTATCACCGCCACACAGGTTACCCTGGCGGTCTGTACACCACCAACTTCAAAAAATTGCAAAGCCGTCATCCTAGCCGCGTGTTTGAAAAAGCCGTTAAAGGGATGTTGCCTAAAGGCCCATTGGGTTACGCAATGTTGCGCAAAATGAAGGTGTACGCAGGTGCTGCGCATCCTCATGAAGCACAACAACCTAAACTTGTTAACTTGTTGAAAGCATAATCATGAGCGTTTCTTACAACTACGGAACGGGTCGTCGCAAAAGCGCGGTTGCTCGTGTATTTATCAAAGCTGGCAAGGGCGACATCATTGTGAATGACAAGCCTATCGACTTGTTTTTCTCACGCGAAACAGGCCGTATGATTGCTCGTCAACCTTTGGTTTTGACTGAAACAATCGGCAAGTTCGACATCATGGTTAACGTCATCGGTGGCGGCGAATCAGGTCAAGCAGGTGCAGTTCGTCACGGCATTACTCGTGCTTTGATTGACTACAACCCAGAGCTGAAGCCAGTTCTGAAAGCGGCTGGTTTAGTTACCCGCGATGCACGTGAAGTTGAACGTAAGAAAGTCGGTTTGCGTAAAGCTCGTCGCAGGAAACAATTCTCAAAACGCTAAGCGTTTTGGGTGTTACGAAAACCGCCTTCGGGCGGTTTTTGCATTGGGCTTTCGGGTATGATGCGCGACGATTTTTTGTGCCCTGCGGGCAGCATATTTTTGCGAACTAATTAAAGAGTTATCAAATGATAAAAGTAGGCATTGTTGGCGGCACGGGCTACACGGGCGTGGAGTTATTGCGCTTATTGGCGTTGCATCCGCAAGTAAATTTGCAAGTGATTACGTCACGTGCTGATGCGGGTACGCTGGTGAGTCAGATGTTTCCGAGCTTGCGCGGCTTGGTTGATTTGCCGTTCACACATCCAGATGCGGCGCACTTAGCGCAATGCGATTTGGTGTTTTTTGCCACACCGAATGGCATTGCCATGCAGCAAACGCGCGAGTTGTTGGATGCGGGCGTGAAAGTGATCGACCTCGCTGCGGATTTCCGTCTGCAAGACATTGCAACGTGGGAAAAGTGGTACGGCATGCAGCACGCCTGCGCTGATTTAGTTGCCGAAGCGGTGTACGGATTGCCCGAAGTGAATCGGGCGCAGATTAAAACTGCGCGCTTGGTGGCCAATCCAGGTTGCTATCCCACTGCCGTGCAACTAGGGTTTATTCCTTTGCTAGAAGCGGGCGTAATTGATGCAAGTAATCTGATTGCAGATGCCAAATCAGGTGTCTCAGGGGCGGGACGCAAAGCCGAAATCGGCGCGCTGTTCGCTGAATCTGCCGATAGTTTTAAGGCTTATGGCGTAGCTGGTCATCGTCACTTGCCCGAAATTAAACAAGGCTTGGCGCGCGTTAAAAATAGCGAGGTCGGCTTAACATTTGTGCCGCATTTAACGCCCTTGATTCGCGGTATTCACGCTACGTTGTACGGCAAACTCAATCGCGAAGTGGATTTGCAAGCCTTGTTTGAAGCGCGTTATAAAAATGAAGCGTTTGTCGATGTGATGCCTGCTGGCAGTCATCCTGAAACGCGTTCGGTACGCGGCTCGAATCAGTGCCGTATCGCCGTGCATAGACCACAAGGCGGCGACACCGTGGTAGTGCTATCGGTGATTGATAATTTAGTGAAAGGCGCGGCGGGTCAAGCGGTGCAAAATATGAACATCATGTTTGGCTTTGCCGAAAATATGGCACTGAATTTAGTGCCATTACTGCCATGATCTTCAGAAAAACGCGGCGTAAATTTAGTATGGATGCCACGCAGTTGTGGATACGTCCGCATGTCGCTTGGTATGTGCGGTGGGGCTTGCGCATCCCGTTCGTCATCATTGCCGTTGCTGCTTCATGGTGGGCATATGACTATGGTTTGCAACTGGCAGGCTTTCATCGCGGCAAGTCCGAGCAAGAACTAGCCCAATTGCACGAACAAGTTGACACTTTAAGTGCGGAAAATGTGCAGCTCAGTCGCAAAGTCGCTGAGTATGAACAGCAACTGCAAATTGATCATGCCAGCGGACAAGAAACCACTAAACAGCTTAAAAATCTAGGCGACGAAAATGCCCATTTACAAGAAGACTTAAGTTTCTTCCAGAACCTCACGGCTAGTACAGGCAAAGAAGGCGAGTTAGCGATGCACCGTTTGAAACTCGAACCTGATTCTGTACCAGGCGAGTTCCATGTAAGAATGCTGCTGGTGCAAAGTGGACAACGCGCCAAACAGTTTGTTGGTCATTACCAATTGATGGTCAGTTTTGTGCAAAATGGACAAAAATCCACCGTAACGTTCCCCGCCCTCAGTACATCTGAAGGGGAGTACAAATTGAACTTTAAGTATTACCATCGGGTCGAGCAGGTGCTGCATATTCCTGCCGATGCGAAGCTAGAAAATGTACAAGTGCGCGTATTTGAGCAAAATACCAACGAGCCTAAAATCAGGCAAAATGTTGCACTCAGCTAACTTAGAAAGGCCGCTCCTTATGTTTAGTAAAAGACCCAGCAAACCCCAAAATCGTATTGATTCTTTAATCGGTGCGGGCACTATTATTACGGGGGACTTAAATTTCAGTGGTGGGATGCGCATTGACGGACAAGTTAAAGGCAATGTGATTGCCACGCCAGGCAAGCCAAGCACCTTGGTGCTGAGCGAATCATCGCAAATTGATGGCGATGTACATGTGACCCACCTAGTGGCCAACGGTGTCGTTAATGGTGCGGTTACCGCCAGTGAATACTTAGAATTACAAAGCAAGGCGCGCATCATTGGCGACGTGAATTATCAAACTATGGAAATTCAATTAGGCGCAGTCATCGACGGGCGTTTGCTGCACAATCCCATGAGTAACCAAGAAAAAGTCGTGCTACTCAGCGCGGCAAAAACTAACTAAATTAAGGAGCAATACCATGAATGCAATGACTGAAACACAAGACCCGTTAGTGTTCACCGACAATGCGGCGAACAAAGTAAAAGAACTGATTTCTGAAGAAGGCAATCAAGATTTGAAACTGCGCGTATTTGTTAGCGGTGGCGGCTGCTCTGGCTTTCAATACGGCTTTACCTTCGATGAAGTGACCAACGAAGACGATACCGTGCTGGATAAAAACGGCGTGCAATTATTGATTGACCCGATGAGTTTTCAATACTTGGTAGGTGCTGAAATCGACTACCAAGAAGGTTTAGAAGGTTCGCAATTTGTCATTAAGAATCCCAATGCGACCACTACCTGCGGTTGTGGTTCATCGTTCTCTGTTTAAGCCATGAGCTTGTAGCAAGCAAAAGGGACGCTAACTGCGTCCCTTTTTTATTAACGAACAAGTTGTACTTGTCTGAGCTTATTCAGCCTTCGCGAAAAATTTCGCTCCTACTTTAGGCGCGATGTAGCGCACCCAGAATACAGGGGTGGCGCGCACCCGTGACGATGGGCAGATTGGCGGCTTGATTAAGCAGAGTCTGTTCGGCTAACCAAGCAAAAGCGATGGCTTCGAGATAGTCAGGGTTTACCCCTAGCTCATCCGTAGTCGCAATTTTCAGAGCTGGCAAATGCACCTGTAGGCGACGCATCAGTGTGTGGTTATGCGCGCCTCCGCCACATACATAAATTTCGCTCGCGCCTAGGCAATCGTGCTCAATTGCCTGAGTAATGCCCATAACGGTAAGCTCCAATAGCGTTGCTTGCACATCTTGTGCTTGTTCGTCACCACTTAGATGCTTGTTAAGCCACGCCATATTGAACAAATCGCGCCCCGTGCTTTTGGGTGCGGGCAAAGCAAAATAGGGTTCGCGCAATAATCTGGCTAACAAGTCGGGCAATACTTGTCCCGTCGCCGCCCAGCTACCGCCTCGGTCGTAAGGGATGCCCAGATGTTGGCTGCACCAAGCATCCATCAGCAAGTTGCCAGGACCACAATCAAACCCAGAAGTCGTACTGTGTGGAGCTAAGTTGGTGAGATTGCTGATACCACCGATGTTGACGATGACCCGATGAACGGTTTCATCACGCAATATCCGATGGTGAAATGCGGGCACTAGTGGCGCGCCCTGACCGCCTGCGGCAATGTCGCGACTGCGGAAATCATTGATGACGGTGATGCCAGTCAGTTCGGCGAGTAGCGCACCATTGCCCAGTTGTACCGTGTAACCGTGTTCTGGGCAGTGGCGGATAGTTTGGCCATGGCAGCCGATAGCGCGTACTTGCTGCGAACTTATCTGCGCCACGCCTAAGAGTTGCTCGATGCTGCGCGCGTAAAGTTGCGCTAATTGATTGCCCATCAATAAACTGCGGTGCAATTCATTCGCGGCGGGCGTATGCAACGCCAACAGCTCGGCTTTTAGCAGCGCATCAAACGGTGCGAAATGCTGCGCAAGCAGTTGCGTTTTAGCCCCGCTAAAACGAACAAGGACGGCATCAATACCGTCCAAGCTCGTACCCGACATTAAACCGATATAAAGCTCTGCCACGCCAGACTATTCAACCTTGGCCAAATTGGTATTACGCAACAACTCTAAGCGGGTTAAGAAGTTATCGGCAATCGGGCGGAATGTTGCCATTTGCGCAGCTTTAACGGGTTGCGCATCGGGCAATGCCACGCGCAAAGGATCGCGTTGTTCGCCGCCTACTTTGAACTCGTAATGCAAATGTGGACCAGTCGATAAACCCGTTGTGCCGACATAACCGATGGTCTCGCCCTGCGCTACATGCTGTCCTTTATGCAAGCCCGTAGCAAAGCGCGACAAATGTCCATAAACCGTGATGTAGCGACCTTGATGTGTGAGGTTAATCACATTGCCATAACCATTTTGCTTGCCTACCACCGACACTACGCCATCAGCGGGTGCGCGTACTTTCGTGCCAGTTGGCGCAGCAAAGTCAGTGCCTTTATGCGATCTCCATTTGTTCAGAACGGGATGGAAGCGCGCCATGGTAAAGCCCGAACTGACGCGCGAATACTCGATAGGCGAGCGTAAAAATGCTTTGCGCATACTCTTGCCTTCAGGCGTGTAGTAGTCGCCGTGTTCCGCATCACTTTGGAAATAGACAGCGCGATAGGGCGTGCCACGATTGATAAACTCAGCCGCTTGGATACGCCCCGCATGCACTAATGCGCCATTGCTATAAGTCATTTCATAGACCACGGTAAATTTATCGCCGCGCCGCAATTCGTGATGAAAATCTATATCGCCACTAAATAATTCGGTCAGCTGATTAGCCGCTGCTTCAGGCATGCCTGCGGCATCGGTTGCGGCATACAAGCTGGTTTTAATTTCACCAGTACGCACAAACAAACGCTTTTCTAATTGTGCCGCCAAGGTTTTGACCACCAGCCCGCCCGCTTGTTTTTCGATGACCACTTGCGCACCCGCTTCATTCAAATAACGCAATGAAATTAGCGCGCCCGTTGTAGTCGTTTCGGCTTGCACTTCTTTACCTACAGCTAATTTGCGCAGCGATTCAGCAGCTTTGTCGGTGCGTAAAAAGCTACTCGCCGCTTCATCTTCCACATTCATGCGGCGCAATAATTCTGCAACAGTATCGCCGCGCAACACCCGCTCGTTGCGCCAGTAACTGCTTTCGCTAACGTTATTGATGCTCACGCTCAAGGGAATTTCTTGCACGCTGAGTTGCTGCGCATCCAAACCAATTTCGCTTTGTGGCACTAGCCCAAACGCCGTGACCACGCCCAGCAAAGGCATGGTGGATAAGGTGACAAACCAACGCAATTTCATTTTGCGTTCTTGGCTCATAGATTTTTGGGGTAACATTCGCGCCTCCTAAAATTGGCTAATCTTGCTGCAACAAGGGCTTACCTTGTTACGAAGGACGCGCACTTTACCAGAAACAGGCTATCCCCTTAAACCAAACCGATACGCGGTTAGCAGTCGCAGCAAAAAGCCGCTTTAACCCGACAAACGGTAATAATTGACAGACTAGCGGTAAAATCCGCCTTAAAATCACATGACTCATCCCGCACCTAGCAGCCTTAATTCCAGCCAACAACAAGCCTTAGCCGTTATTCAACGCGGTGCAGACGAACTCCTTATCGAAGCCGAGCTGATTAAAAAACTCGCCGAAAATCGCCCCTTGCGCATCAAAGCGGGCTTCGATCCCACCGCGCCCGATTTACATTTAGGCCACACCGTATTGCTCAATAAAATGCGCCAACTGCAAGACTTGGGGCATCACGCATTGTTTTTAATCGGCGATTTCACTGGCATGATTGGCGACCCGACGGGTAAAAATGTCACGCGTCCGCCGCTCACCCGTGAGCAAGTGCTAGCCAATGCGCAATCCTATAAGGATCAAGTGTTCAAGGTGCTCGATCCTGCCAAAACCGAAGTGGTGTTTAACTCGACCTGGATGGACAAATTTAGTGCGGTGGATTTAATCAAGCTGGCGGCGACCCATACGGTGGCACAAATGCTGGAGCGCGATGATTTTGCCAAACGCTATAAAGGCAATCAGCCCATCGCCATACACGAATTTGTTTACCCGCTGGTGCAAGGCTACGATTCAGTCGCATTGAAAGCGGACATCGAGTTGGGCGGCACTGACCAAAAGTTTAATTTGCTGATGGGGCGTGAGCTGCAAAAACATTATGGGCAAGCTCCGCAGTGCGTGTTGACCATGCCGCTGCTAGAAGGCTTAGATGGCGTAAATAAAATGTCCAAGTCATTGGGCAACTACATTGGTATTACCGATAACCCGACCGAGATGTTTGGCAAGCTGATGTCGATTTCGGACACGCTGATGTGGCGTTATTTTGAGCTGCTGTCGTTCCGCAGCTTAGATGAGATTAAAACGCTGCAAGCCGAGATCGTGGCGGGACGTAATCCACGCGATGCCAAAGTGCTGTTGGCGCAAGAAATTGTGGCGCGCTTTCACAGCCAAGACGCAGCGGTTGCCGCGTTGAGCGAGTTTGAAGCGCGCTTTCAAAAAGGCGTATTACCCGATGACATGCCTGAAGTAACCGTCGCAGCGACCAGCGGCGTAATTGGCGTGCCACAGCTTTTGAAGGCCGCCAATTTAGTCGAAAGCACCTCGGAAGCGATGCGCATGATGGTGGCGGGTGCGGTCAAAATTGATGGCGCAAAGGTCAGCGAAAAATCCGCCACGGTCGCAGCGGGAAGCGTCGTTGTGGCACAAGTTGGCAAGCGTAAATTTGCGCGTATTACAGTACGCTAGACACACCCCGCAAAATTTTATTTGCGTATCGTCCGCGCCACGACCCAGCTTTGTATGTCAGTCGCACCGCACTTTTGTACGGCGCGAGCTAAGGCGTTTAGCGTGGCACCGCTGGTTAAAACGTCATCCACCAGCGCGACTTTTTTGCCGCTTAAATCAACGTGACAAAGAAACGCATTGCGCATGTTTTTGCCGCGTTGTTTGAACGGCAAAGTCGATTGCGGCGCGGTATCAACGATGCGTACACAGGCATTACTCAAAAGTTCTATATGCAATTCGCGCGCTAAAAATTGCGCAATCAATAAGGCTTGGTTATAAGCACGGCGTTTTAATTTATTGCGATGCAAGGGCATGGCGATGATGACATCAGGCAAATCGTCACGCGCAATCGCTGCCAGCAAAGGCGCGGCTAAGGCGCGCGCTAAAGTGAGTTGCTCGCCATATTTGAATTGTTGGATGAGCTTGTTGACAGGGAAAGTGTAGGCAAATGCGGCGGTGCTGCGCGTAAAAATCGGCGGATGAGCGAGGCAGTGCCCACAGATTTTGCCGCTGCCAATCGGTAAAGCGCATTGCGCGCACAACGTCCCACGCAAATACGGCAAATCCACGTCGCACGCCTCGCACCACAAGCCGTGCGCGCTCATCGCGCCACACAACACGCAAGGCTGCTTGAGCGCGATGCGCTTAAAAACTGCGCGCAGGTTTAATAATACTGTTGCGGAAATTGACAAGAGGAGACCCTTTCAGGATGATGCCGCGCTCGCAAGCAACAGACGGCAGTTTTGCGGTCTTGCTATCCATCTTAAACTGCGTGCGCACCATAATTTCACCTTTGCATTTTACCTTTGCCACTCGAATCCCATGAACACTCAAACCATAGAATTTATTCGTCCCGTCAAACGCAGCACTGCCCCACAACGCTGGGCAGTCGAGGACGTGGAAGCCTTATTCAATCTGCCTTTCGCCGATTTGATGTTTCAAGCACAACAAATTCATCGTGAACATTTCGATGCTAATGCGGTACAGCTTTCGACTTTGCTTTCGATCAAGACCGGCGGCTGTTCCGAGGATTGTGGTTACTGCCCGCAGTCGGCGTTTCACAACACGGGCGTAGAGAATCGCAAGATGTTGGAAGTGGAAGAAGTCGTGAAGGCCGCCAAGGCCGCGCAAGATCAGGGCGCGAATCGCTTTTGTATGGGTGCGGCATGGCGCGAACCCAGCGCGGGCGACATGGAAGCCGTAGTCGAGATGGTCAAGGCGGTGCGCGGACTAGGCATGGAAACATGCGCCACACTGGGGATGTTGAACGATGCGCAGACGCAACAATTGCAGGAAGCGGGGCTCGACTACTACAACCACAACATCGACACCGCGCCAGAATTCTATGGCGACATCATCAGCACGCGTGATTACCAAGACCGCTTGGACACCTTGGAGCGCGTGCGCAAAGCAGGGATGCATGTGTGCAGCGGCGGCATTGTGGGCATGGGCGAGAATCTCACGCAACGCGCTGGCTTAGTCGCGCAACTGGCCAATATGGAACCGTATCCTGAAAGCGTGCCGATTAACAATCTGGTCAAAGTTGAAGGCACACCGCTGGCGGATGTGGCCGATCTAGACCCGTTGGATTTCGTGCGCACCATCGCCGTCGCGCGCATCACCATGCCTAAAGCGCGCGTGCGTCTCTCGGCAGGCCGCCAACAGATGTCCGATGCCGTGCAAGCCTTGTGCTTCTTGGCGGGTGCGAACTCGATTTTTTACGGCGAACAACTGCTGACCACTGGTAATCCCGAAGCCGAGCGTGACCGCGCGCTGTTGGATAAATTGGGTATGTATCCGTTTACGGAAAAACACTAAGTATCTTGCCGTTTCGCGAATTAGAAACCGAACTTGATGAACGTGCCGCGCTAGGTTTGCTGCGTGCGCGGCGCACTTTAGCAAGCTCGCAATCGCCGCATATCGTTGTCGATGGCAAGCCGTATCTGGCCTTCTGTAGCAACGACTATCTGGGTTTAGCTAATCATGCGCAGCTCATTGTCGCCTTGCAAAATGGTGCGCAGCAATGGGGCGTGGGGGCGGGTGCGGCGCATCTGGTGAGTGGCCATTTCACGCCGCATCATCAGCTCGAAATGCAGCTCGCAGAATTTGTAGGAAAACCTGCGGCGTTGCTTTTTTCGACGGGCTATATGGCCAACCTCGGTGTGGTGCAGGCTTTGCTGGGCAAGGATGACATGGTCTTTGCCGACAAGCTCAATCACGCTTCCCTGAACGATGCGATGTTGTTGTCGCGCGCGCAAGTGCAGCGTTATCGCCACGGCGATATGAAGCAACTGGCGCAGCAATTGGAGCAAAGCAAAAGCGGTCGCAAGCTCATCATCACCGATGCAGTGTTCAGCATGGATGGCGACCTCGCAGCGCTGCCAGAATTACTGGCGTTATGTGAACGATTTGACGCGTGGCTATTGGTCGATGACGCGCATGGTTTTGGCGTGTTGGGTGAGCAAGGACGCGGTTCGTTAGCGCACTTCAATTTAGCTTCATCGCGCATCATCTACATGGCGACATTGGGCAAAGCGGCGGGCGTGTCGGGTGCATTCGTCGCTGCCGAGCAGGTGGTGATAGACACGCTCATCAACCATGCGCGCAGTTATGTTTACACCACCGCCACCCCGCCCGCCTTATCCGTGGCGTTGTTGCAGAGTTTGCAACTGATAAAAAATGGCGAGGACAGGCGCGCGCATTTGCAAAAATTGATTGCGCAATTGCGCGAAGGCTTAGCCGATTTGCCTTGGTCATTGATGCCCTCCGCTACCGCGATACAACCGCTGCTCATAGGCGACAATCATCAAACCTTGAAGTTGAGCGAAGGCTTGCGCGAACGCGGCATCTGGGTCGCGGCGATCCGTCCACCCACCGTGCCGCAAGGTACGGCGCGTTTACGCATCACCTTGTCGGCGGCGCATAGCGCAGCGGATGTGCAGCAGCTCGTAGGAGCGTTACATGAGCTTGCACCAGAGTCAGATAAGGCGCGTAGCGCGGCGATTGCATCCTCTTCCTATGGGAGAGGATTGAGGTGAGGGAATCGTGCTTGCATGTTGAGACTTTCGGCAGCGGCGCGCCGCTGTTGCTGATACATGGTTGGGGCATGCACGGTGGCATGTGGGGCGCGCTGGTGGAAAAACTCGCCGAAGATTTTTGCGTGCAGGTGGTGGACTTGCCGGGACACGGATTTTCGGGGAAGAGTGAAGGGAAAAGGGGGAAGGGTGGCGCATCGGTTTTACCCTTATCCCTTCCCTCTTCGCCCTTCCCCATTGATAACATAGTCGCTGAGTTATCGGCAAAATTTGCACAGCCGCTCAGCGTGTGCGGCTGGTCATTAGGCGGGCAAATTGCCTTGCGTTGGGCGCAGTTAGAACAGCACAAAATACAACGTCTGGTGCTGGTTGCTAGTACGCCGTGTTTTGTGCAAAAAGACGATTGGACTTGCGCGATGGCGAGCGAAACGCTGACGGAATTTGCGGCAGCATTGCAAGGTAATCCGATGCAGACTTTACGGCGTTTTATCGGTCTGCAAGTGCGCGGCAGCGAGCGTGAACGGGAATTATTGACGAGCTTACGCGCGGCATTATTAAGTCGCGGCGAACCCAACTTAGACGCACTGAAAAGTGGCTTGGAAATTTTGCGCGACAGCGATCAGCGTGCCGCACTGCAACACCTCGCACAGCCCACTTTAATCATGTCTGGCGAGCGAGATACACTCACGCCGCAGGGCGCATCCGAGTATATGACGAAGACTTTACCGAACGCGCGCTTGGTAACTATCGCAGGTGCGGCGCACACGCCATTTTTGTCGCATCCAGACGAGTTTGTGATGCAGTTGAAAAATTTTATGAACAGCAAAAATGATTAGCCGCAGAGCGCACAGAGCAAACTTAATACAGAGCTTTCCTCTTTGTCCTTTGTGGTAAAAAAGGTTTTAAGCAATGAATGAATTTGAAATAAATAAACGCCAGATGCGCCACGCGTTCAGTCGTGCCGCGACCCAATACGACGCGACCGCCGTATTGCAACGTGAGGTCTGCACGCGCATGTTGGAACGCTTGGATTACATCAAATTGCAACCGCAACGCATCCTCGATGTTGGCAGCGGCACGGGTTGGGGCACGCGCCAGTTAATGGCGAAATATCCTTCCGCGCAGATGGTCTCCTTGGACATCGCCATCGGCATGTTGCAAGCGGCGCGCGGCACCTCTAGCTGGTGGCAAAAAATTTTCAGCCAACAAAAAACTGCGATGGTGTGCGCCGATGTGGAAGCGTTGCCGATAGCCTCGAACAGTCTGGATATGGTGTGGTCGAATCTGGCGGTGCAATGGTGTAACGATTTGCCCGCCACGATTGTTGATTTGCATCGCGTGTTGAAAGTGGAAGGCTTGCTGATGTTCAGCACTTTCGGGCCCGACACCTTGAAGGAATTGCGTCAGGCATTTCATGGCGTGGACGCACACAATCACTTGAACCGCTTCGCCGATATGCACGACATCGGCGATATGTTGTCGCACGGCGGCTTCGCCGAACCTGTGATGGATATGGAGTACCTCACCCTGACGTATGAAGATGTGCGTTCCGTGTTGCAAGATCTCAAAGCCATCGGCGCGAACAACGCCACAGCGGGACGCGGTCAGGGTTTGATGGGCAAGCAGGCGTGGAAATTATTGCTAGAAAATTACGAAACCTTGCGCCGCGATGGCAAATTGCCCGCGACCTATGAGGTGATTTACGGTCATGCGTGGAAACCTGTGCCAAAGAAATTAGCGGATGGACGCGCCATCATCAAGACGGATTTCAAAGTGCGATGAGCTATTTCGTCACTGGCACCGACACCAATGTGGGCAAGACGCTCATCAGTTGTGCGCTGCTGCAATGCTTTGCGTCGCAAGGCTTGCGTGTCATCGGCATGAAGCCAGTAGCGGCGGGAGGGTCGTTGCGCAGCAACGGGGACACCCCAGACGTGCCCCTTGCGGGTGTGGCGGGTATAGATGAGTCTGGTTGGCACGAAGACGTGAAATTGCTGAATGAGGCGAGCAATGTGCAAGCTGAAAATTTGCTTATCAATCCCTATCATTTTGCGTCTGCCATCGCGCCGCATCTCGCCGCACAACAGGAAAATATCCGCATAGATTTGAACCATATCGTCACGTCATTCCACGCGCTGCAAGCTGGCGCGGATGTCGTCATCGTCGAAGGTGCAGGCGGCTTTATCGTGCCGCTTAACGACACGCAAGACAGTGGCGACCTTGCCGTGCAATTGGGCTTGCCTGTCATCTTAGTGGTGGGGATGCGACTGGGCTGTTTGAATCACGCGCTGCTCACGGTGCAAGCCATCGCCTCACGGGGCTTGACTTTGGCGGGCTGGGTAGCGAATTGCGTCGATGAAAATATGGCGATGCGAGCCGCAAATATCGCCGCCTTGCAGCAGCGCATCACCGCACCGTTGTTAGGCGTAATTCCATTTCAGGCGCACGCTAACGCGGCACAGCTAGCAACGAATTTGTCCATGTCTTTGCTAGAACCTCGCTAAAATCTCGGACTATCGACAGACTTCCCACCCTTACACACCATGACCGACTTCAGCATCATCGCGGTATTTTTTGTTGGCCTGTTAGGCGGCGTGCATTGCTTAGGCATGTGCGGCAGCATCGTCGGCATTCTCACCACCCAGCTACCCAACAACAAAAACCTGTTGCCCTTCCATCTCGCTTACAGCACGGGACGCGTAGCGAGTTATAGCCTAGCGGGGGCATTGGTCGGCAGCGTGGGCGCGGCAGGATTGTTGTGGCGCGACCAAGCACCTATACAACATTTGCTGTTTGCCGTATCCAGCTTAATGCTTATCGCGCTGGGGCTGTATTTGGCAGGAATGAGCCATCTGGTGCGCCGCATTGAAGGTTTAGGACGCGGCTTATGGCAACGCTTGCAACCCTTGACTGCGCGACTATTTCCCGTTGCCACGCCTTGGCGCGCTTTTCAACTCGGCATGGTGTGGGGCTGGTTGCCGTGCGGCTTGGTGTACAGCGTGTTGCTCACGGCGTTGGCGAGTGGCAGTGCGCAACACGGCGCGCTAATCATGCTGGCTTTTGGTCTGGGCACTTTGCCAAATTTATTGCTAATAGGTTTGTTTTGGCAGCGCGTCAAAAACTGGGTACAACATCCGCGTGTGCGCCTGATAGCAGGTTTATTGGTCGCCGCATTGGGAGTGTATGGACTGATTAAAGTGGGCTATACCTTCTACATCAATGGTTGGACAGGAGCGTGCCATGTTCCCGCATAAAATTTTCTTGCTGTTGTGTTTGCTGTTAAGCGGGTGTGACGCAGCCAAACTACCCTCTCCTTTTCATGCCAGCGAAGTCGCGGGCAAATTTGCGCAAGCAGATTTCAAGCTCACCGACCAGCACGGCACGCCGCGCACGTTGGCGGATTTTCGCGGCAAGGTGGTGCTATTGTTTTTTGGTTATGTGCATTGCCCTGATGTGTGTCCGACCACTTTGGCGGATTTGGCACAGGCCATGCAACTATTAGGCGACGATGCTAAACGCGTGCAAGTGTTATTTATCACTATCGACCCAGAACGCGATACCACCGAACTGTTAGCGCAGTTTATGCCCGCATTTAGCCCTGCTTTTTTAGGCTTGTCGGGTGACGCGCAAGCCACAGCGGACGTGGCGCGCGCGTTTGCGGTGAGCTACCAAAAACAAGCCAGCAAAACGGGCTACAACGTTGACCACAGCGCGGGGACGTATTTGATTGATGTGCACGGTAAAGTGCGTTTACTCGCGCCTTATGGGCAAACTGCGGCGCAATTTGCGCAAGACATCCGATTATTATTAGCATTGCAATAAACGCTCACAATTTAACTGCGCGTAACGGGCTAAACACCTAAGGAGCAAGCGATGTGGGAACAACTAGCTGAAAAATTTTCGCTCAACATCAACGAGGGCAACCTTGCCATTCGTCGTGAACAAATCCGCGCCCGCCTCAATGAATATGTGTTGATGGTGGTCAGCCAAATGGGCTTGGCGATTCTGATGGTGTGGCTGATGTGGGACAAAGTCGCACACCGTGATTTGCTGTGCTGGATAACGGTGCTGTATTGCGCCCATTGCGTCGAATTAGTGGTGTGGTGGCGACATCGGTTACACACGCAGGATGTTGCCCAATGCCAACAATGGCGCACGCGATTTCTAATTGCCACTGCTGTCGTCGGGGCGATGATGGGCAGTGCCAGCGTGGTGATGTTTGTCCCCAACGACATCGCCTATCAAGCCTTATTGATGTGCATCATCTTCGGCTTGGTAGCTGGAGCGGTCACGGTCAACCCGGTGTATCCCGCCGCGATGTATCTGTACGCCTCGATGCTGATGCTGCCGCTGTTGTTTAGTTTGCTGCATGTAGGTGACAGTGTGCATAATTTATTAACGGCCATGACGCTGCTGTACGTGGTGTTTATTTTGTATGCGGGACAGGGTTTGGCCAGCACTTTTGCCGTGTCGTTAAAGCGCAGCGAAGAGAATATTGAATTGGTGTTGCAATTACTGGCCGAGAAAAAAACGACCAATGCGGCGCGCCTATTGGCAGAGCAAGCCAGTTTATCTAAATCTAAATTTTTAGCCGCCGCCAGTCACGATTTACGCCAGCCGCTACACGCGCTGAGCTTATTTGTCGAATCACTCAAAACTCATATAAGCGATCACAGCGGCAACAACATCCTCACTCAAGTAGAGCATTCCGTCGATGTTTTAGGGCAAATGTTGGATGCCTTATTAGATGTTTCACGCCTCGATTCTGGTGGCATCGTGCCGCGCTACCAGCAATTTTCTGTGCAAAATTTATTGCAACAAATGCAACATGAGTTTGTCGCCAGCGCACAAGAAAAACAGCTCAAATTATTGGTCGTGCCGTGCGCGACAGAGGTGTACAGCGACCCCTTGTTGCTAGAACGCATCTTGCGCAATTTATTAAGCAATGCGTTGCGCTATACCGAGCGGGGCGAAATCAGTGTGCGCGCCTATGTCATCGGCACAGTGTTACAAATCGAAGTCGCCGATACTGGCATCGGGATTGCCAGTGAACATTTACCGCATATTTTTGAAGAGTATTTTCAAGTAGCGAATCCACAGCGTGATCGCAAACAAGGCTTGGGGTTGGGGCTGGCAATTGTGCAACGCCTTAGTCAGTTGCTTGCATGTCAATTACGGGTCGAATCCACGTTAGGTAGCGGCACGCGTTTTAGTTTGCAAGTGCCGCTGCAAGCGTCCGATGTTATGATTAAAAATGCCAATCAAGGGAGTGCCACAGCATGAAAATTTTATTAGTCGATGACCACAATTTATTTCGCGAAGGCATGCGTTATGTGTTGCAACAACTGCAAGAAGGTATCGAGATTATTGAAGCGAGTAATTTTGTCGATGCCTTAAAGCAAGCCGACCTGCATCCCGATTTGGATTTAACGCTGATGGATTTGAATATGCCGGGCAGCGAAGGCGCGGTATCGGTGAAGTTTTTTCATCAACGCTATCCGCATATTCCGCTGGTGATTATTTCTGGTGAAGAAGGACGCAGCCTGATGGAAAAAGTGATGAGTAGCGGCGCGATGGGGTTTGTCTGCAAAAGCTCGACTGCGCCCGTGATGATAAGTGCATTAAATTTGGTGTTGGCGGGCGGCGTGTATGTACCACCGCAACTGCTGCACCCAGCCGATATTGAGCTAGGTATCGAACCCGAACGCCGCGACAAACGCAGCATCAACACCAATGAATACGGTCTAACGGCGCGACAAATGCAGGTGCTAAAACACTTAGCAGAAGGCATGAGCAACAAAGAAATTGCTCGCGAAATTTCACTCGCCGAAGGCACGGTAAAAATCCACGTTGCCGCTTTGTATCAAACTCTGCGCGTCAATAGTCGCATGGAAGCGGTGCGCGTAGCTTCGCAGCTCGGTCTTATCGGAGCGGTGTAATGACGGAAACAACGCGGGCGACCACACCCAAAGTTTGGCACCTGTTGCGCGAATCGCGTTGGTTGTTATTGCTCGCTTGTAGCGCGTATCTCACCCTCATTCTGTTTGGCTTTAATCGCGGCGATGCGGCTTGGTCGCACAGCGGCACAGGCGCGCTCACCCAAAATCCAGGCGGCGTATTCGGCGCGTATCTCGCCGATATTTTGTTTTATTTATTCGGCATCTCAGCATGGTGGTGGGTGGCGTTGCTGTTGCAACGCGTGTGGTCGGGCTATCACCAGTTGCGTGCCGACAGCCTATTTCAAGCGCGCGCACTGTGGTTAAGCAATCTGGGTTTCGCGCTGTTATTAGCCAGCAGCAGCGCGTTAGAAACCATTCGTTTACACAGCTTGCAAGTAGCATTGCCGCTCGCGCCAGGCGGCATGGCCGGCGCGGTGTTAGGCGATGCCGCGACGCATCTGTTTGGCTTTACGGGCGCGACCTTGTTGCTAATTGCCTTGCTCGCCAGCAGTTTTAGCGTGTTCAGCGGCTTGTCTTGGCTGCGTCTCATTGACGCACTCGGCGCATCGCTGGAGGCCGCCTACGCTTGGGCGCGGCGCACTTGGCAAACGCGCCGCGACAAACGCATCGGTGCACGCGCCATGACTGAGCGCAACGCAGTGGTGAATGTAGAAAAGAAACGCGTCGAAGAACACCAACCGATTTATATCGAAATGCCCGTCGTCGAAGTACAAAAATCCGAGCGTGTCAGCCAAGAAAAGCAAACCCAGTTATTTAGCGAAATTCGCGATTCAGTATTGCCGCCACTACATTTGCTGGATGCCGCCAGCGCGCCAATCGAAACCGTTTCTGCGGACACTTTGGAATTCACCTCGCGCCTCATCGAACGCAAGCTCAAAGAATTCGGGGTCACCGTCACCGTGGTCGGCGCGTATCCTGGCCCAGTGATTACGCGTTACGAAATCGAGCCAGCGGTGGGCGTAAAAGGCAGCCAGATTATTAACTTGGTAAAAGACTTGGCGCGCGCCTTGTCGGTGATTAGCATCCGCATGGTCGAGACCATACCGGGCAAGGCTTACATGGCGTTAGAGTTGCCCAATCCGAAACGCCAAATGGTGCAACTCTCGGAAATTTTAAGTTCACAAGCCTACGCCGACATGCACTCGCTGCTGACCGTGGTATTAGGTAAAGACATCGCAGGCAAACCCATCGTCGCCGACTTGGCAAAAATGCCGCATGTGCTGGTGGCGGGCACCACAGGGTCAGGTAAATCCGTCGGCATTAACGCGATGATTTTAAGCATTCTCTACAAAGCCACGCCGCAGCAAGTGCGCCTGTTAATGATAGATCCCAAGATGCTGGAGCTATCGGTGTATGCCGACATTCCGCATCTCATCGCACCCGTGGTCACCGACATGCGCCAAGCTGCATCGGGCTTAAATTGGTGCGTGCAAGAAATGGACAAACGCTATCGGCTGATGTCGGCGTTGGGCGTGCGCAATTTGGCGGGCTATAACCAAAAAATTCGCGATGCGATTAAGGCGGGCTCGCCGCTCACCAATCCGTTCACACTCACGCCTGAAAATCCTGAAGCCTTAGAGGAAATTCCGATGCTGGTGGTGTTCATCGACGAGCTGGCAGATTTGATGATGGTGGTCGGTAAAAAGATAGAAGAACTCATCGCACGCCTCGCGCAAAAAGCTCGCGCCTGCGGCATTCACTTGGTGTTAGCAACGCAACGTCCCTCGGTGGATGTCATCACTGGGCTGATAAAAGCCAACGTGCCGACGCGTATTTCTTTTCAAGTGTCGAGCAAAATTGACTCGCGCACCATCCTCGACCAAATGGGCGCGGAAGCCTTGCTAGGACAGGGCGATATGCTTTATCTGCCACCTGGCACAGGCTATCCACAACGCGTACACGGCGCGTTCGTGTCCGACCAAGAAGTGCATCGCGTTACCGAATACTTGAAGTCGCAAGGCGAGCCGCAATACATCGACGGCGTGCTCAATTCGCTAGACGAAGTGGGTGCGGAAGGCGAAGCAGGTGGCGGTGCAACGCTAGGTTCAGAAGCCGATCCGCTCTACGACCAAGCCGTCGAAATTGTCCTGAAATCACGCCGCGCTTCCATCTCGTTAGTGCAACGAAATCTGCGCATCGGCTACAACCGCGCGGCAAGATTAGTCGAACAAATGGAAGCGGCTGGCTTAGTGTCTGCGATGCAAAACAACGGCAATCGCGAAGTGCTTGCTCCTAACCGAGAAGGGTAAAGGGAGAAGAGGGAAGGGTAAAACCAACCACGCGCGGTCGCTCTTGCCCTTCCCCCTTTTACTCTTTTCACTTCCCCACTTAACAGGTATGAACATGTTTAAGAAAATTATTCTCACGCTCTCAATTCTCATGTGTGCGCCCAACGCCCACGCAGCCGCCATCGAAAAACTTAAAACATTTATCGCCACAACCCATTCTGCACAAGCAAATTTCACCCAAGATGTGCGCGATCAGAATGGCAAGCGTGTGCAGAGCGCGGCGGGCGTAATGCAGTTTCAGCGTCCCGGCAAATTCCGTTGGGCATATCAAAAACCGTATGAGCAACTCATCGTTGGCGACGGTGCCAAATTTTGGTTATACGACGTGGATTTGAATCAAGTCACGGTGAAAAAATTAGATGCCGCATTAGGCAGCAGCCCAGCCGCTTTGCTGTCGGGCAGCAACGAAATCGAGCGCGGTTTTAATCTCAAAGAAGACGGCGTGAGCGATGGCTTGGAGTGGCTGCAAGCCAATGCGAAAGTCAGCGACACCAGCTTCGACAAAATTCGCATGGGCTTTAACGCGCAGTCGGAATTGGTGGTGATGGAGCTTAACGATGCCTTCGGTCACAAAACAGTATTACGCTTTAGCAATATGCAACACAACCCAAAATTTTCGCCGCAGCAATTTCATTTCACGCCGCCCCAAGGCGCGGATGTGTTGGGCGAATAGTCGGTGCTTATTGATTAGCTTGAAGCTTGAGCACCACCGCAGCGGCCTCAATTTGTATGCTGGTGATATTGATTGTTTTGCCCGCGAAACGTAATTCATCGGGTTGAAAATGATACAGCGGGGTGCTGTTGAGGTATTCGCGCAGCATGGTATTGAGGAAGGGGCGCAGCATGTCGGCGACCTGTGCGTCGGTGCTAATTTGCAGCGCGTCTAGACTAGCGTCTTGCATATAAATCGCCTGTTCTGCTCGGTCATAACGCAAGCCGCTGCTTACCGTAAATTGCCCCATCACCGCATCCATCAACATCGAACGTGCGGCAAAATCTCCTCGCAATTCGACACGATTTTTATCTGCCAATAAATTCAACACAGGCGAGTTCATGCTCACGCTCAACAGGCCTTTGCCCATGTCACGCTGAATTGGAAAGGATTGTTGGAGGCGGCTCACCAGCTTGGCTTTAGGGACGGCGTATTGATTGGGAATCAGCGCGGCGCAAGCGGCTAACCCCAACACAACGAACATAGCACTGCTCAACAATAGGCGACTTTTCATGGCGGCATCCGTAAGTTAAATAATTTTGGGGGTACTGCACACCACGTCGGCATTTTGTGCGCGATGACGCAGAGCGTGATCCATCAACACCAACGCCAGCATGGCTTCCGCGATGGGCGTGGCACGAATGCCGACACAAGGATCATGCCGACCTTCTGTGGACACCGTTACCGCTTCGCCTGCTTTATTGATGGACTGGCGTTCTAGACGGATGCTCGAAGTGGGTTTAATCGCGTAATGCGCAACGATGTGCTGACCCGTCGAAATACCGCCCAACACACCGCCAGCGTGATTACTTAAAAAACCGTGTGGCGTGAGTTCGTCGCCGTGTTCGCTGCCGCGCTGCGTGACGCAATTAAATCCTGCGCCGATTTCTACGCCCTTCACCGCGTTAATGCCCATCAGCGCGTGTGCGATGTCGGCATCAATGCGATCAAACACAGGCTCGCCCCAACCCACAGGCACACCCTCTGCGACTACCGCCAGCTTCGCGCCGATGGAGTCGCCCGATTTGCGCAGCGCGTCCATATAGCTTTCTAGTTGCGGCACAACACTCGCGTCGGTGACGAAAAAACTATTGTTGTCGGCATGCAAATCGTCCCAGCTTTTGAACGGGATTTTAATCTCGCCCAGTTGCACCAGATAACCGCGCACCAACACGCCATATTTTTCAGATAACCATTTTTTTGCAATCGCGCCCGCCGCCACGCGTGCCGCCGTCTCGCGCGCCGACGCACGTCCGCCGCCGCGTGGATCGCGAATGCCAAATTTATGCCAGTAAGTGTAGTCAGCGTGACCGGGACGGAACGTGTCGGCAATGCTGCCGTAATCTTTGCTGCGCTGGTCTTCGTTGCGGATTAATAGCGCAATCGGCGTGCCCGTGGTTTTGCCTTCATACACGCCAGA
The DNA here is from genome assembly GCA_036171695.1 of Gallionella sp. Taxonomy (GTDB): domain Bacteria; phylum Pseudomonadota; class Gammaproteobacteria; order Burkholderiales; family Gallionellaceae; genus Gallionella. The sequence goes on along the minus strand of JAVHRN010000103.1, from coordinate 9,890 downwards.
CAGAATTTCCACGGTATCCGATTCGCGGCGTTGCGTGACGTGGCGCGACGTGCCAGGTTTACGTCGATCAAGGTCATGCTGTAAATCGGCAGCGCACAGTTCCATACCAGGTGGGCAACCATCGACAATGCAGCCGATTGCCGCGCCGTGCGATTCGCCAAATGAAGTGACGGTAAACGAAGTACCAAAAGTGTTTCCAGACATATCTAGGCCGCCAAATTTGTGCAAAAAAAAGTTGCGCAGTTTAACATAGCCCTTAGTGTCATTTAATGAGGGCGACAAGATGCAAACCATGTTAGTCACCGCAGCGGGCGGAATAGATGTATTTCATTTACGCGATTTGGACATTCCCGAAGTGGTTTCACCTTTTCAACTACGCGTTAAATTGGCCGCCGCTGGCATCAACCCAATCGACGCTAAATTGCGCCTCAAACCTAGCTATTACCCCGACCGATTGCCCGCTATTCTGGGCTGCGATGGCGCTGGCGTAGTCGATGAAATCGGCGATCAAGTCACGCGTTTTAAGGTCGGTGACATGGTCTATTTCAACAACGGCGGCATCGGACTGGATGCTGGCTGCTACGCTGAATACACCACCGTGCATGAAGATTGCTGCGCGCGCAAACCCGCCAATTTAAGTATGCAAGACAGCGCGGCATTGCCGTTGGTGCTGATTACCGCTTGGGAAGCGTTAATCGAAAAAGCCAATCTGCAAGCTGGGCAAACTATCTTGATTCATGGCGGCGCGGGTGGCGTGGGGCATATTGCGGTGCAACTCGCGCATCACCTAGGCGCGCGCGTTGCGGTAACCGTTAGCGATGATAAAAAAGCCGCGCTCACTCAAGCCTTGGGCGCGGAAAAGATTATCCGCTACAAGAAACAAAATTTTGTCGAAGAAGTCATGGCATGGACAGACAAACAAGGCGTGGATGTGGTGCTGGATACGGTGGGCGGCGATACCTTTATCCGCTCTTTAGCGGCTACCAAAGTGGCGGGCAAGGTCGTCACCATCATGGCGACACCGATGACCGTCGCCGATGCGCAAGCGGCGCGCTTGCGTAATTTAACCGTATGTTATGAGCTAATGCTCACGCCACAACTGATGTCACTGCACGACCAACGCATCCGCCAACGCAAAATTTTAGAAGACAGCGCAAAGCTGATTGAAGCAGGTAAATTAGGGGTGCTGGTATCGCGCCAACTACCGCTGATTGAAGTAGGGCAAGCGCATAAACTTATCGAACAAGGCAGTGTGATGGGCAAAATTATTGTCACCATGGGCTTGTTCTCCATTCCTTAAATTTCTTCTGCAATGGTTTTTATCGACACGCATTGCCATCTTGATGCCGCAGAATTTAGCGGCACACAATCCCAACTTATCAATGCGGCACAAGCGCAACAAGTCACGCGCATCGTCGTGCCTAGCATCGCAGCGAATAATTTTGCAGCCGTGCGGCAGCTCTCCGAACGGCACGCCTGTTGTGCCGCTGCGTATGGCATTCACCCGCTCTATGTCGGGTCAGCCAGCGACGACGATTTGCGCACGCTGCGCGAATTTCTTTGCGACGGTACAGCGGTCGCCGTGGGTGAAATTGGCTTAGATTTTTATGTCGCAACGGTTGACGTAACGCGGCAACAATTGTTCTTTCGCGAGCAATTAAAACTAGCGCATGAATTTGATTTACCCGTGTTGCTGCATGTGCGCAAAGCGGTGGATGCGGTGTTGCAAGGCTTGCGCTTACATCCTGTGCGCGGCGGCATTGCACATGCTTTTAACGGTAGCCGCCAACAAGCAGACGCGTTGATTAAGCTGGGTTTCAAGCTAGGCTTTGGTGGCGCGATGACGCATACGCGCGCTTTGCATTTACGCGAATTGGCGGCGACCTTGCCGCTGGAAAGTATCGTGTTGGAAACTGACGCACCCGATATGCCGCCTGATTTTTTAGCGCGCGGCGAGCCTAACGGGCAAGCCCGTTTCCCCCACCCTAACCCTCCCCCGCAAGCGGGAGAGGGGACAAGCGATTTGCTGCGCAAAAATTTAATCAATATGCCCGCATATTTACCCCGCATCGCGCAAACTTTAGCCGACTTGCGCGGCATCTCGCTGGCTGAAATTGCCGCTGCCACGACGCACAATGCGCGCAGTGTTTTGCCTAAGCTGCCGCATTAAAAACATTCCATCCGTATAATGGCGCGCTGTTAATTCTCAGCCGCGCACCATGAAATCGAATCTCCCTCCCCAGTTTGAACGCACCCAAATTTTGCTCGGCGACGACGGCATCGCAAACTTGCGCGGCAAGCATGTGTTCGTCGGAGGCTTAGGCGGCGTGGGTTCGTATTGCACGGAAGCCTTGGCACGCGCAGGGATTGGGCGGCTGACCTTAATGGATCACGACGTGGTGGCGACCAGCAATATCAATCGGCAACTGCCCGCGCTGCTCTCTACTGTCGGGCAATCCAAAGCCGAGTTGATGAAAGCGCGTATCGCCGACATCAATCCCGATTGCGAAGTGGTTCTAATTAGAACTTTCTTAGGACCAGAAAATGTGCACGAACTGGTGCCACACGATTGCGATTTTGTCATCGACTGCATCGACTCGATGAACTGCAAAGTCGCGCTGGTGACGCATAGTTTGTCGCTGGGATTGAACGTCGCTTCCAGCATGGGCGCGGGCAATAAACTCGACCCATCGCGCATCCGCGTCGCCGACATCAGCACCACTAGCATCTGCCCACTGGCGCGCGAAATGCGCCGCCGCTTGCGCGAAGCAGGCATTCAAGACGGCGTGCTGACGGTTTATACCGACGAACATCCGCGCCCTCCCTTGCCGCCGCAACCCGTCGATCGCGGTCGTCCACGTTCGGTGAATGGCACGATTAGTTATATGCCACCTATCTTTGGATTTATGTTGGCGGGCGCGGTAATCAATCGCCTGCTACTTGGGTAGAGTGGGCAAAGTTTACTGCCCACGTTCCATTCAATGTCGCGTGGGCAGATGAGACTTGCCCACCCTACCAACCCTTTTAACCTTCCCGATTGCGCATGTGATCGGCGACTTTAGCGAATGCCTCGGACAGCTCGTGGCGCAACGCGACATCACCGACCACCTCATCCAAAGCACGGTTCATGCACAGCAGCCATTGGTCGCGTTCTGCGTTGCCAATCGCAAAGGGTAAATGGCGCGCACGCAATCTGGGATGTCCATATTCCGCTACGAATAGTTGCGGGCCGCCCATCCAGCCCGATAAAAATTTATACAGTTTGTCTTCGGCACTTTGCAGGTGTGGCGCGTGCATTTTGCGGATGCCATAGGCTTCAGGCAGCGTGTCCATGATTTGATAAAAACGCACGACCAAGGCGCGTACCTGCTCTGCCCCACCGATGCGCTGGTAATGCGTGATTTCTATATTCATCGTTACCACTCTCTAAAAGATAATCCCAGTCCCAACGTGGTCTGGCGATAGTTGTAATCAATCAGGCTTTCGCCGTAGCCGTGTCCGAGTTGCAGATGTACCCGCGCCGACTTGCCGATATTGAACGGCATCGCCCAATCGAGCTGCGCAAAGCCGCGATTGTTATGTACTTGGAAATTATTACGCAGCAATAACGATGCGGCTTGTGAGCGGTCGGCGGTCTCCCAGCGCAACACCATATCGGCAATGCCTAGGTAATGAATGATGTCGGGGTTGTCGTCATTCGTTTTGGCTTCAGGTATGCGCCACCAAGCGCGTGTCAAAATCGAGGTGCGGTTATTCCACTCCCAGCCACCTAGCGCGTAAATGCGATTCCAACTGCGCGAATCGGGCAGCGGTCGGCCGTTGGATTGATGCTCTAAGCCTAAGTTAATCAACTTCAAACCCGATGGTTTATCCGTGCCTAAAGTGAGAATTAGCTCAGGCGAGTAATTGGTCTCGCGAAACGGCGACGAGTTGCGCGTATTCAAAATTTGCCAGTGTGATTGCTGCGTATAAGCACCCCACATGCGCACAGTTTTCAGCCCCAAAAAATTGATGTCGCGCTGCTCACCGATGTCGGCTTTAACGCTGATTAAATACTTGGCTTCGACATGGTCGCTATCAATCGGCAGCAAAGTGCTATGCCCCGCTACGCCCGAACTAGGTAAGGCATTGGGTTTATTAGTGTCGCGCAGCAATAAATAATTTTGCCGATACGGTTGCAAGCGTCCCAGCTTACTGTCGTCATCATTATTTTCATCATCCAAATTCCACACACGGGTGAGATAGGAACGCTCGATATGTTGCGTGGTGTAGCTCGGTACGCGCACCGCAGCAGGAACGGCATCGTCGTAACATTTAAGTCGCGCGCCATCTTGCTGGGGAAATTTTTCTAAGCAGTTGGGCAAGGTCTCGGCTAAAACAAAATCGCTCAAGCCTAAGCACAGCAAGGCGCACAGAGCTCGCTTCATTTGAGCCAACCTTTGCGATAAAACCAACTGAACGGAATCGCCACGGAAGCGAGCATCAATGCCAAAGCAAAAGCATAGCCATTGAGCCAGTCCAATTCGGGCATGTGCTTAAAGTTCATACCGTAAATCGAAGCGATTAAAGTGGGCGGCAACAATGCCACCGACGCGACCGAGAACAACCGCACAATTTTGTTCTGATTGATGTTGATAAAGCCCACCGTAGCGTTCATCAAAAAGTTAATTTTGTCGAACAAAAAGGTGGTGTGTCCATCCAAAGAATCTATGTCCTGCAAGGTCAGACGAGCTTCTTCTTGTTGTGCGTTACTCAATAATTTACTGCGCATTAAAAACGACATGGCGCGGCGCGTATCCATCAAATTACGCCGTATCCGCCCATTCAGATGCTCGGCTTTGGCGATGCTCGCCAACACTTCGGCGGCGGCTCTGTCGTGCAAATTTTGCCCCAACACTTTGCTACTGGTTACGCCTAAATCGGCATACACCGTTTCCAGCGCGTCGGCCGAGAACTCCACATCCGAACCGTATAAATCAATCAACACATCGAGGCTGTTATCGAGCAAATCAGGATGACCGTGGGCGCGTTCGCGAAACTGCGCAAACACAGGCAAATCCACTTCATGCACGCTAAACAGCACATTGTTCGCCAGCACAAAGGCGACGATGGCACTCGGTGAATCGGCATCCGTGCCCGATAAAAAATCCGAGCGCAAATGCAGCTCGTGTTGCTCTTCATAAAAGCGCGCGCTCGCCTCGATGTCGCGCAAATGTTCAGCTTGTGGCAACGCTAGCGCAAAATTTTCCAATATCCAGGCGCGTTCGGCAGGGGTAGGCGCAACAATATCCAGCCAAATGGCCTGCTGCGGCGGCGCAGCCAAAGTTGCCAGCGGGATTAAGCGACCATCGCTTAAAGTGAAAAGATGAATCATCAGCAGCGTCCTAAATCAAGCTCGAAAAAAGCGCGCGATTATCCCACAGGCAAAAACGCCGCGAGTATTTAAGACGCGCCACCCCGCAACGGTTAAAATCCGCGCCCTTTTTCACGTCATCAATAAAGCGCGTATGGCTATCCAATGGTTCCCAGGTCACATGAATTCGGCGCGCAACAAAGCCGCCGAAACGATGGAATTTACCGATGTCATCATCGAAGTGTTGGACGCGCGCGCGCCTGAAGCCAGTCGCAATCCGATGATTGAAGAGCTACGGCTGCATCGGCAACGCCCGTGCTTAAAAATTCTCAACAAAGCTGATTTAGCCGACCCGCTCGCAACGCAAGCCTGGCTGGCGTTTTACAACCAACAAACGGGCGTAAAGGCGGTGGCTTTAAGTTGCAAAAACGCCAGCGACGCGGCGCGCATTCCCAATCTGTGTCAGCCCTTAGCACCGCATCGCAACGATAACCACAAACCGCTGCGCTTGATGATTATGGGTATTCCCAACGTGGGCAAATCCACCCTGATGAACACGCTGCTGAAACGTCGCGTGGCGAATGTCGGCGACGAACCTGCGGTGACCAAATCACAGCAAAAGCACAACTTCAATGGCCACATGATGCTCACCGATTCACCCGGTTTGCTGTGGCCAAAAATCGAAAATCCGCATGATGGCCTGATGCTCGCAGCGATCCATGCGATTGGCCGCAACGCCACCATAGACGAAGAAGTCGCGGCATTTTTAGGCGACATTTTGTTGGCGCGTTATCCCGCACAACTCGCGGCGCGCTACAAAATTGCGCTGCATACGGCTGACGGTAGTCTGTTGGACGGTATCGGCTTGGTTGAAGCAATTGCCAAGAAGCGCGGCTGTTTGCTCAAAAGCAAAGGACGCGCAGGCGAACTGGACATCGAAAAAGCCGCGATGATTTTGCTCACCGACTATCGCGGCGGCACGCTGGGACGCATTAGTTTAGAAACGCCAGAGACACGCGCCCTGCTGATGCTCGAACCCGTCATCGAATTACCCAATCTCCAAACTGAGCTTTAATCGACGCACTGCGCACGACTAAACAAGCTGAGTAAGGGGGGGTTATGCCTGCAAATTAGCTCAAATAAACCTTACACACCCAACAATTGAATCGCCCAAAACGCTAAAAATCCCGCGAACAACACCAAAGTTGAAATCGGTTTTTCTTCAACTTCGTGCGCTTCAACTAACAGTTCGTCGGTGACTAAATACAACAACGCGGCGGCACTGAAGGCTAACGCGCCAGCAATTAACGCCGCTGATGCACCCGCTAATAAATAGCTACCGAGCACTGCGAAAATGAACACCGTCGCGCCCAATGCACCCGAAATTGCCACGATGCGCCAGCCTTTTGCCGCGTCCGATGCGAGTGCCATGCCTAAAAATAACAGCTCGACCGACAAGCCGATGGCCAACACTGTGCCCGTGCTGCCACCCGCTGCAAACCCCGCGCCGATAATGAAACCATCGGTTGCCACATCGACAAAGGTGGCAATTAGCAGCCCCAAACTCAAGCTCGCCACAGCGGGGGAAGCAGCGGCTTGATGCTCTAAATGCAATGTCCATAATTTGATGCCGTACATAAACATACTGCCCAAGGCGAACGCGCCGATGAGTACGCTGGCGGGCGCGTGTTCACGTTCGATTTCGGGCAATAATTCCACCGCCAACGCCGCCAAAATAACGCCTGCGGCAAAATGTTGAATCATGCTGCGCGCTTGTTGCGAGGGACTCCAGAACGCCGCCAAGCCGCCACCGAGTAAGGCGATGACAGCGGGAATCGCCATGATGAAAAAATCGTGTGAGTTCATGTTATTTTTTGCAGTGGAATAAACAAGGCGCGCACTTTAGCAGCACTTGCGCCACGCGTTACTTAATCACGTCGCGAAACGGCAGCGGATTTGCTGCTAGCATCGCATCCCGTTTTGTCTTTCGAGGAGTTCGTTATGTCACACACTTCATTAAATCAAGCCGCGCTCGATCAACTCTTTTTCGAGGCGCATACGCTCAACGCTTGGCAAGATAAGCCTGTCGCCGACGAGTTGCTGCATCGCTTATACGACATGCTGCGCATGGCTCCGACTTCGATGAACTGTAGCCCCGTGCGCATCGTATTTGTGAAATCAGCCGCCGCCAAAGCGCAACTCAACGAGGCTTTGATGGAAGGCAATCGCGCCAAAACCTTACGCGCACCCGTCACGGCGATTATTGGGTTTGACACGCAGTTTTATACGCAACTGCCGACTTTATTTTTACCCAATCCTAAAGCGCACGAGATGTTTGAGGGCAACGCGCCCTTGGCAGAAACTACCGCATTCCGCAACGGCACTTTGCAAGGGGCGTATTTGATGTTGGCGGCGCGCGCATTAGGGTTGGATTGCGGGCCGATGTCGGGCTTTGATAATGCCCGCGTCGATGAATTATTTTTTGCAGGCAGCAGCGTGAAATCCAACTTCTTGTGCAACTTAGGCTACGGCGATGCGGCAGGTATTTATCCACGCGGCGCACGCTTGGCATTTGCGCAAGCCTGTCGCATTGCCTAATAAGCAAAGCCCTTTGCTGAACGGGCGGCAAGCGACTGACAGCTAAATATCATGCGACTTAAATGAAACAGGCTAACCGTTATGGTTAGCCTGTTTCATTTGCGACGAATCATTTAACCCAGTTGTTGCCCGTGTTCGCGCGTGGCAAAGAACTGCACTTTCGTCCAGCGTTCTTGTGCCAGTCGCAAATTCACACCGGTGTCGGCGAGGTAGGCGTAGTTGCCATCCACGTCTTTGGCAAGACGGTTGATGTTGGCTTTGACGAATTCGGCAAGATGCGCGGCATCGTTGCAATGCACCCAGCGGGCGGTGTGGATGCCAGCGCGTTCAAACACCGCATCCACGTTGTACTCGGCCTTGAGACGGTGTTCGACGACTTCAAATTGCAGCTGTCCGACCGCGCCGATGAGCAGGGTGTTATCCACTAAGGGGGCGAACACTTGCACCGCGCCTTCTTCACCCAGTTGGCGCAAGCCTTTTTCTAATTGCTTGGCTTTCATTGGGTCGCGCAAGCGCGCACGGCTGAATAGCTCGGGTGCGAAATAGGGAATGCCTTTGAAGGTCAGGGCTTCGCCTTCGGTGAGTACGTCGCCAATCTGTAACTGGCCGTGGTTGTGCACGCCGATGATGTCGCCCGCGAATGCTTCATCCAAACGAGAGCGTTCGTTGGCCATAAAAGTCACCGCGTTGGCGAGCTTCATTTCTTTGTTGGTGCGGCGGTGTTTGACTTTCATGCCTGAGGTGTATTGCCCCGAACAGACGCGCATAAAAGCGATGCGGTCGCGGTGGTTGGGGTCCATGTTGGCTTGGATTTTGAATACAAAACCAGTGAACGCCGCTTCAGTCGGTTGCACCATGCGCTTGTCAGTTTCGCGTGGCAGCGGTGCGGGTGCCCAATCCACCAAGGCGCGCAGAATTTCGCGCACGCCGAAGTTGTTCACACCTGAGCCAAAGAACACGGGGGATTGTTGACCTTTGAGAAATTCGTTCAAGTCAAACGATGCGCCCGCGCCCATCACCAGTTCGGTCTCATCGCGCATGGTTTGCATTTCCATGGGTGCTTCATCATTCATTTTGGCGATGTCCGCGCCACGCAACACTTCCACATCCTGATTAGCGGTTTCTTCGCCAGGCACGAAACGCAGCACTTCATCGTTGAGCAGGTGATATACGCCACGAAAGCGTTTGCCCATGCCAATCGGCCAAGTTACGGGCGCGCATTTAATTTTTAACACCGATTCGATTTCGTCCAACACTTCCAACGGGTCGCGTACTTCGCGGTCCATCTTGTTGATGAAGGTGATGATGGGCGTATTGCGCAAGCGGCACACTTCCAGCAGTTTGATGGTCTGCGCTTCCACACCTTTCGCCGCATCGACCACCATCACGGCAGCGTCCACAGCGGTCAGCACGCGATAGGTATCTTCGGAAAAATCTTGGTGACCTGGGGTATCGAGCAAGTTGATAACGCAATCGTCAAAGGTGAATTGCATCACTGAGCTGGCCACCGAAATGCCGCGCTGCTTCTCAATTTCCAACCAATCTGAGGTCGCATGGCGACCGCTCTTGCGCGCCTTCACCGTGCCCGCCATCTGGATCGCGCCACCGAACAACAACAGCTTTTCAGTGAGCGTGGTCTTACCCGCATCGGGATGGGAGATGATCGCGAAAGTGCGGCGGCGGCTGACTTCGCGCACGATGCCGTCGGAACTGGCTACGAGCGTGCTAAGAGGTTCGACTGACTGATTCATATTCGACTACCGTTGGTTAAGCAACAATGCAAAAAGGCTCGCCGTATTGGGCAAGCCTTTTTGATTTTGCAAACTTGCGCTTACAAAACTAACTGTCATTACCGAAGTTAATTTTGCAAGCTCACGCTTGCGGAATTTGGTGGCCCGAGGCGGAATCGAACCACCGACACAAGGATTTTCAATCCTCT
>JAVHRN010000102.1:0-6947 GCA_036171695.1 Gallionella sp. | reverse complement strand
CGCAAGCAGCAGCGAGGTTTTTGGTGGTGTCGTTCACCACTGATTGGCGCTTCGCACCAGAGCGTTCGCGTGAACTGGTGCGCGCGCTGTTGCACAACAAACGTGATGTGAGTTATGCCGAAATCGCATCACAGCATGGACACGACGCGTTCTTAATGGAAGACGCGCAATACCTCGCCGTGATGCGTAATTATCTGAACAATATCGCGCAGGAGTGTGCCGCATGAACGCCAACATTATTCAAGCTCGCCCCGACTTCGCCGCCATTGCCCAATGGATTCCGCATGGTTCATCGGTGCTGGATTTAGGCTGCGGCGACGGCAGTTTGCTACGTTATTTACGCGAGACGCGCGAAGTCAAAGGCTACGGCGTGGAGATTAGTGACGCGAATATCGCCGCGTGCATTGCCAACAACGTCAACGTGATTCAAAACGATTTAGAATCAGGCTTGGCGGTGTTTGAAAATGCCGCGTTCGACTTTGTGATTTTGTCGCAAACGCTGCAAGCCACACGCCACACCGAGGCCTTGATGAAAGAAATTTTGCGCGTTGGACGCGAAGGCATCGTTAGCTTTCCGAACTTTGGTTACTGGAAAAATCGCCTGCAAGTATTGCGCGGCAACATGCCGATTTCGCGCGATATGCCCTACCAATGGTATGACACGCCGAATGTGCACTTATGCACGCTGCACGATTTTGAAATGCTCTGCGCCACCCACCAAGTCGAGATTCTCGACCGCTTCGTGATGAATGGTTTACACGCCGTGCATATGCTGCCCAACTGGCGCGGCAGCAGTGCTGTGTATCGCTTTAAGCGCGAAGCCTCATGAGCATCTGGTCGCAGCTGTTCACGCGCCGCATGGCGATTTGCGTGTTCATCGGCTTTTCGTCGGGACTGCCCTTGTATTTGCTGCTCAACCTCGTGCCCGCGTGGTTGCGCACCGAGCATATTGATTTGAAAGTGATCGGCGCGTTCGCGTTGATTCAGTTTCCCTACACGTGGAAATTTATCTGGTCGCCGTTTTTAGATCGCTTTGTCGTGCCCGTGTTAGGGCGGCGACGTGGCTGGATGTTGCTCACACAAGTGGCGTTGTTGGTGGTGATTGCGACTTTAGGTGGCTTTTCTCCCAGCACCGATTTGCCCACCATCGTGGTGTTTTGCACGCTCTTGGCGTTTTTATCCGCCACGCAAGACATCGTGTTGGACGCGTATCGGCGCGAACTGTTGAGCGACGCGGAACTGGGCTTAGGCAACTCGGTGCATGTCAATGCGTATCGCTTGGCGGGTTTAATTCCCGGTTCCTTGGCATTGATTTTGTCCGATCATTTGCCGTGGAACGCGGTGTTCGTCATCACCGCATTCTTCATGCTGCCCGGCATGGTGATGACGCTGCTGGTGAGCGAGCCGCATCGCGCCGCGCCGCCGAAAACCTTGCGTGCAGCGGTGGTTGAGCCGTTCCGCGAATTTATTTCGCGCCAAGGTTGGCGCAGCGCGCTGACCATTTTGGCGTTTTTATTTTTCTACAAACTGGGCGACAGCTTGTGCACCGCGCTTGCCACGCCGTTTTATATGGACATGGGTTTTAGCAAAACTGACATCGGCTTAATTGCGAAAAATGCGGGACTGTGGCCAGCGGTGATCGGTGGATTATTGGGCGGGCTGTGGATGCTCAAAATCGGCATCAATCGCGCGCTATGGATTTTTGGTGTGGTGCAAGTGCTGGCGATTTTTGGCTTTGCATGGCTGGCAGCACAAGGACATTTCGACAACATCGGCGCGGCAGAACGCACTCAACTCGCCATCGTCATCAGCTTAGAAGCGTTCGGTGTAGGCGTGGGTACGGCAGCCTTCGTTGCCTTCATCGCGCGCACCACCCATCCCGCTTACACCGCCACGCAATTCGCCTTATTCACCAGCCTTGCCGCTGTGCCGCGCACCTTTATGAATGCCACCGCAGGCTGGCTAGTCGAAGCCATCGGCTGGTCTGGATTCTTCTGGCTATGTGCGCTGCTAGCGATTCCTGGCATGGTGCTGCTGCTAAAAGTCGCGCCTTGGCACGCCGCAGAGCAGCCCTAAATCACTTTACAATCGCGCCTTTTAGTTCACCTCGACTGTTATGCAAACACTCACCCTTACCCGCCCCGACGACTGGCATTTACATTTGCGCGATGGCGATTTAATGCGCTCTGTGTTACCCGACACCGCGCGCCAATTTGCCCGCGCCATCGTCATGCCCAATCTGCGCCCGCCTGTCACCACCACCTCTCAAGCCATTGCATATCACGCGCGCATTAGTCAAGCCGTGCCAGCGGGCATGAAGTTCGAGCCGCTGATGACGCTGTATTTAACCAACAACACTAGCGCGGCAGAAATTCGCAAAGCCCATGCCAGCGGCATTGTTCACGCCATCAAACTTTACCCCGCTGGCGCGACCACCAACTCCGACGCGGGCGTGACCGACTTGCGTCTCACCTATGCCGCGCTGGAAGAAATGCAAAAGCTGGGAATGCCACTGTTAGTGCATGGCGAAGTCACCGACAGCCATATCGACGTATTCGACCGCGAAGCGGTGTTTATCGAAACAGTGATGCAACCCTTGCTGAAAGATTTGCCGAATCTGCGCGTGGTGTTTGAACATATCACCACCAAAGATGCGGCAGAATTTGTGGCAAGCGCGCCTGATAACATCGCCGCCACGCTCACCCCGCAACACCTGCTGTACAACCGCAACGCCATGTTAGTCGGCGGCATCCGTCCACATTTTTATTGCCTGCCGATACTCAAACGCGAAACCCATCGCGAGGCGTTAGTCAAAGCGGCAACCAGCGGCAGTAAGAAATTTTTCCTCGGCACAGACAGCGCGCCGCACGCGCAACACACCAAAGAAAATGCCTGCGGCTGCGCGGGTTGCTACACCGCCCATCACGCGATTGAGCTCTACGCCGAAGCCTTTGAAGCGGCAGGCGCGCTGAATAAACTCGAAGCCTTCGCTAGTTTTTATGGTGCGGATTTTTACGGCTTACCGCGCAATAAAGACACCATTACGTTGCGCAAACAAGACTGGCAAGTACCCTCCACGGTGGGGTTTGGCGAGCATTTGCTTGTGCCGCTAAGGGCTGGGGAAATGATGAAGTGGAAGCTGCAAGCTCTTAATCTACAGGAGCAATCAAAATGCTAGGAGCATTTCTTAAATGCAGGGATTGCAATGCTCGTGATTTATTTGCTGCTAATGAAAGTTTTCTTACCGTAGTTCTCTACTCACACGATTGAGGCTGTTTCAAAAATTACTGAATCCTCAAAAGCGCGCCAGCCTGCCTAGGTCAGATAAACGACGGTAGGGTGGGTAAGTAGCACGCCATCAAATTAAATCTCAATTGAGATACAATATCCGCCAAATTTAATGAATAGGAGTCAATCATGGCAACCTCAACGATGGTGCATGTGCGGGTGGATAACGAGGTGAAGGAGCAGGCGACTGAAGCCTTAGCGGCAATGGGATTTTCAGTGTCGGATGCGGTGCGTTTGTTTTTGAAGCGGGTGGTCGCGGAGCAGGCGATGCCTGTTGAGCTGAAAGTGCCGAACGCGGAAACTCGCGCTGCAATGGAAGAATCTCGCGCCATTATTCGCGCGCATCGCGCACGTTTCGCTAATGCTTCAGCTTTATTTAATGACCTCGAAAAAGCCAGCCAAGGCTAAACGCGCAGCACTTCCCCGTGCATCCGATTACACCAAGCAATTTGCCAAGGACTGGGCGCGCTTGTCTGAGTCAGGGCGTTATGACATGCGACGGCTAAAAGAGGCGATGTTGATTCTGGTTGCCAACGAAACTCGACTGGGTGCGGAATGGCTAGACCACCCGCTCCAAGGTGTATGGGTTGATCACCGTGAATGTCATATTGGCGGTGATTTTTTATTGATTTATCAATTGCAATGTGCGGGAACAAAAGAGCTATTGAGCTTCGTTCGCGCTGGCTCACACGCAGATTTATTTGAATAACACCATGCCACTCTCCCCTTACCTCAATACTTTCCCTGTCATCGGCAGCCATATTTTTCTGCATGACTCCTGTCAAATCATCGGTGATGTGACGATAGCCGACGACGCTTCGGTGTGGTGTAACGCGGTGTTGCGTGGCGATGTGAATCGCATCGTGGTTGGGCGCGGCACGAATGTGCAAGATTTGAGCATGTGCCACGTCTCGCACAAAACGCCTGAAAAACCTGACGGAGCGCCGCTTATCATTGGCGACTATGTGACGGTCGGGCACGCGGTAATTTTGCATGGCTGCACTATCGGCAACGAGTGCTTAATTGGTATGGGTTCGATTGTGATGGACGAGGTGGTAATTGAAGATCGCGTGATGCTAGGCGCGGGCAGTTTGGTGTCGCAAGGCAGTGTGTTGCAAAGCGGCATGTTGTACCTCGGTCGCCCCGCTAAAGCCATACGCGCCTTGACCTCAGCCGAAATCGACTACCTACGTTATTCCGCCGAACACTACATCCGCGTGAAAAATAATTACCTCAAGCAAGGCTAATTAGGCGGCTGTTTTGCCAGTAACGCTTTGCCCGGTTCGGTAAATTTCCACCAAGCTAACGTCTCATCCGTACGCAAAAAATGTTGCACCGCTAACAAGGTGTAGAGCACGCACGGATCGTGGCGTTTGCCCATCTGCATTGCTAAGCAAAAATAAATTCTCAGAGCGTCGCCTTGTGCAATTTGTAGTGGTTGAGTGATGCCCATGGCGCGTAAATCGGCGGCGATGGACGTGCCGATATTCGGTAAATCTTCTAGTTTTTTGAGCGATGCGGTGGGCATTTTTAATCGCTCACGGGCAAGCTGCGCCCATCCACTTGCTTGATTTTCAGCGCGGATAAATCCACATTTTCTAAGCAACGCACGTTGATGCTCGCCATCTCCACGCCCTGATACAACGCGGCTGCGAGCGGGGCGCAACCGCATTGAGCGCAGTAGTGATGACGAGTAAGTTTTTTGCCAAATTGATAAGTGGAGAGATGACTTTCAGGCGTAAGAAATTTAATTTGCGCACGCTTAACGAACCAGCGCAGCGCGCCTAAGCGTTGGCAAATCGAGCAGTTGCATTCGATGACACTATGCAAATCACCCTCAACTTCAAACGCGATATGACCGCAATGACAGCTTCCTTGATAGCGCATGACGTGCTCCTTTTCAGTGTGTTTTCATCAAAGCAACTAACTGATCGAGTGCCTTGCCCCAACCGTCGTGAAAGCCCATCGCGGCGTGTTTTTTGCAGCCAGCGGCATCGGCGTGCAACACCGTGGCGGTGTACTTCGTGCTGCTGCCTTGGCTCGCTAAACTAATGATGGCAGTGAAGGGAAAATCGGCGTGCGTCTCGCTACTGGAAAAGGCAGGGCGAAAGCCTGGCTGCATAGCGTTCGTCCACACCAATTTTTCATTTTCGACGACTTCTAAATAGCAACCTGCGTTAGGAAAGCGTTCGCCTTCAGGCGACAAAAAAACGGTGCGAAACACGCCGCCCGCGCGCAGTTCAATGTCGCAATCTATGGTCTGCCAAGGGGAGGGCGTGAACCATTGTTTGAGCAGCGCAGGCTCAGTCCAAGCGCGCCAAACTAATTCGCGCGGCACCTCGATGACGCGCTCGAAAGTCAAATCCAGATTGGGGTTGAAGGGGTTGGTGGGTTTCATGTTTTCTCCTAATCGTTGATGGACTTACGAAAAAATTACGCCGCGTCGCGCAGACATGTTGCGCCCTAATTGTTCGATTTGCGCAGTGCTTAAGAGCTGCTGCGCGAGGGGCAAAAGTTGCGTATTTTCCAGAGCGATGTGCGCTTGGTAGGCGGCAATAAATGCAGCAGTTAGCGTGGCATCCAGCAACGCTAATTCGCCTGCCACAATTTTATTTAACGCCGCGCGCAGCGTATTCCATGCGGCATTTAATTCTTGATGACGGGCCAATAAATAGCCGACCAAACGCTGCGCTGTCGCGTCCCCCGTCACCTGCAACAGCGGAAATAAATCGTCCTCTTCGTCGCTGTGATGATGCTGCCCCGCTGTGTTGAAGTAACGCAAAATCCTAGTCGCGGCTTGCTGTGCAGCGGCATCGCAGCCTTGTGTTGCTAAATGCACGCGCAATTTTTCTAGCGTCACACATTGCGCGGCGATGCGTTCGTGACAGGCACTCAACATCGCTAAAGGGTCATCAAATGTCGGCGCATGAGCGGGGCTAGGAAAAATCATGGCGGTCAGCTTTTCGCTTGCGCGTGTTGCGCAGCACGACGATAAATTTCCAACAAATCGGCTTCGCTCACGTCGAGCTCAGTTTGCATTTCGCTCATCGCGCGCTGTATATCTTGCGCATCAATCACCACACAATTTTGCAGCGCAGGCGCGGTGGCTGGATGCGGCGCGGGATAGCGACGATGCGGCAAAAAGTTATTGATGAGCAACGCGAGTAGCAAAATAAATCCGACATTCGCCGCCAATATCGCCGCTGTCCACACCGCACCAAGATGATGAAACTGACTACTGCTCAACACCAAGGTCAGCGCGGTCGCCGCAGCGGGTGGATGCAGAGCATCAACTAAGTGCATCAGCCAGATGCTCAAACCCACCGCCAGTGCGGCAGCGATAACCATGTCGCTCAGCAACTGGCTCATCAACCAGCCTATAAAACCCGCAATGATTTGTCCAACGATAACATTCCACGGCTGCGCCATCGGGCTGTGTGGCAGCGCAAACAACAGCACCACCGTCGCGCCTATCCAGCCTTGCATGGCATAAATTGATAACGGCGAGTGCTCCAAAAACACGCCTAAACACAATATCGCCACACCTGCCGCCAATGCGCTGCGCAGCTTTTCAGCGGGCGAGATGTTACTGGGCTGGGCGAGAAACAGACTCAGAAAATTTTTCATAGTAGCTTTTAAGTAAGGCAAATAAATCAAGA
>JAVHRN010000101.1:0-1540 GCA_036171695.1 Gallionella sp. | reverse complement strand
CACTCAAAGAAGCTCGGCTCAAGGAATTGCGGCAAGAGCACGAGCGGATGAAACTGCAGCAGCGACAGGCGCGGGGCGATTACTTTCCGGGACAAAAATGCAGCGCCAAGCCCGGCACATCTTTGCCGACGGATGCTGATTTCATCGCTTATCCGAAAGCGATGAAGATGCTGACTGAAAAATTGAACGCCACCCCCGAAGAACTGGCAACATGGATTTTCTTGGGACCGGACACCGGCGGTATAGCGGCCTATCAAAACGCTAATGAACTGAACCCGGCCCCGAGGTTTTACTTCGATTGCTTCATGGGCGAGGACTATCTGTCGCCACTCATGGCCTGCTGGTTCCGGCAGGACGATATTGATCGATTTGATCCGACCGACCGCTATATCACCGGGGCGGCGTTGATCGAACGCTGGAGTAATCAGCCCGGCCTCCGTCCCGAAGCTTTCATTCGCGCAAAGATTGCTGAATCACGCCTGCTGGATATTCACCCGACTTTTGGTGGGACGCGTGGAACCCACGACGACGACAGTTTTCCGCCGCTGGAAAGCGGGCTGTTTCTGTTAGCACATGTCGTGGGAATCGAAGCGGAGGATTTTGGTGCCGATGAAGAAATTGACGAACCTGCCGCCGGATCGTGCCACCCCGTCATCGCAGCGTTGATCCGACAGTACTTTCCCGTCGTCCGCGATGCAGATGCCAACGACGAATGGTGGAAGGACAAGATGGGCGATGCAAATCGGTACGGCTTGCTGGAGTGCCGGGTTGGCGAGGGCAAGAAAGGTAGAAGTAGAAGTGGCGGCTCCATCTGGCGGCCGGACATGATTGCAGGCTGGCTGGTGGATAGGCACACCAACGGAAAAGAAGGTTTGCCGGCCGATGCCGCGCGTAAGGGTTTGAAGCAGTTTCCCGGCTGTGAAGATGTTGCCGAGCAGTTCTTTCCCGAGGAAGAATAGCGATTTTCATTACCGTAGTTAATTGCCGTAGTGCGCCTACGGTAATTGTGAGCATGCCGCACTACAGCAACATGTCATTACCGTAACCGCGCTACGGCAATTTTGTGCCATGTAAATAGCTAGGCCAGGTGATCCGCTGCAATCCTTAATTGCACGGACAAGGCCACCTAGCAACGCGGAGCACCCGGCCTTGTTCGTAAGGAAATGAACATGGCTGAACAACTCCGATCTTTTCTCCGTCTCAAGCAGGTCAAGGCCGCCACCGGCATGTCTCGTAGCTGGCTTTACGAGGCAATCCGCAGGGGCGAATTTCCAGCCCCCATTCCACTTGGAGCGCGTGCTGTAGCGTGGGATTCTGCGGCCGTCGCCGATTGGCAGGCGTCCCGCATTCTTCAACGCCGCAAATAGGCATCTTGAGGAGCGACGGCCATGACAGATTCCTCAACCGAACCGCTGGAAGCCGGTAAAGCCGGTGAAGGCGGTGATTTTCCAATCACCAATGCCGACTTTGTGGCGGCGGTCTTCCCGCAACTGCCCGATGGTGCGTTCGCTGCGGCGTGCTCAAAGAGCGGCGACCCCGG
>JAVHRN010000100.1:0-1543 GCA_036171695.1 Gallionella sp. | reverse complement strand
CAATCCGACATTACCGCATGGCAATCAAGCCTTACTCAAACAGCGTAAGGGGCGACCATGGACACTACAAACGAAAAGAGCGCACCATCGCAAGGCACGCTCTCAAAAACACCACGCCCGAATTTTAACAGTTGCGCAGCGCAGCGGCAAAGGCTTTTAGAAGCCTTGCGGCATGGCATGGTTAGCACCATAACAGCCCGTCGCGACCTTGATATTCTTTCACCCGCTGCGCGCATTATCGAGCTGCGCAAACATCATCGGATCGACACAGTGAGGATAAACCAGCCGACCGATTGCGGAAAATTGCACTGCGTCGCGCTGTACGCGTTAATCAGTGAAGAGGCGCGCCATGATTGAACACACCCAATTATTGCGTATCGGGAAAATGAAAGGAGGCGGGATTATCACTGCCGCCGCCCGTCATAACCTGCGCGAGATTCAAGCCGAATTGGGCGCGGACAGTCATATCGACCCGCTCAAAACGATTCAAAACATTATCCTGCGCGGTGCAAGCGATGCGGCGGGGGTTGCTAGCCTAGCCGTTCAACTAATGGAGCAATCCCCGCTAAAACGGCGTAAGGATGAGGTGCTAGGGCTTGAGGTGGTAGTGAGTTTACGCCCAGCTTCAGGCATAGATGAAAAGGCATTTTTTGAAGCCGCTGTGTGTTGGGCGGATAGCTTTTTCGAGATACCAATTCTAAGCGCAGTAATCCACAACGACGAAGCCGCGCCACATTGTCATATCGTCATGTTGCCCTTGTTTGACGGGCGCATGATAGGTAGTGCGCTAGTCGGTAGCAAGGCGCGATTATCAGCGATGCAAGCGGACTTTTTCGAGAAGGTGGGGCAACCCTACGGACTGACACGACCAACGCCACTAAAGCGATTTAGCAGCGTGGCACGAGCTACAGCGGCGGCGATGGTGATTGATTACCTTGTGACACACCCGAAGAGCATAAACGAACCGACTATCCGCGATGCTTTACGCGATGCCCTAACCGACAATCCGATGCCTGTCATGGCGGCTTTGGGGCTAGATATGCCCGAAGCTCAAAAGCCTAGACCTAAAACTTTTGCCGATTATCAAGTGAAGCGATGCAAGCCTGAAAAAGCTACCGACTTTGTGCCAGTTGCTAATCCGAAGTCTATAGACTTCATACCGCCCGAAAAACCAAAGTCTATAGACTTCATGCCTAAAAAAGAGGCTCAAAAAGAGCGAAGTCTATCCTGTGTAGACTTCTCGACTTATCCACAGCCTGTAGAAGCTCCAAAACGACAGATTGATGATGACTTACAGGATGACTACAGCCGCGAAAGAGAGGATGACTTAACGGGGAAAGTTTGGAACGAAGAGCTAGGGGAATATATCCAGCTACCGACCAAAGCAAAACGGCGTGATGAGAAAATTGAGCATATGGCGGTGGTGATTAAAGCGATGCAAGGTAATCGTGATGTTGGTTTTGATGCGTGGCAAAAAAGGGTGTACGGATGATGCGCGCATGGTTAATTGAAAGTTTAGGTGCGGAAGGTGCGGCGGTATTGT
>JAVHRN010000099.1:0-7155 GCA_036171695.1 Gallionella sp. | reverse complement strand
GCAACACGCTGAAATTTTTGCTGGCGAACATTTCTGATTTTGATGTCGAAAAACATCGCTTGCCAGTGAGCGACTGGTTGGAAATTGATCGCTACGCTTTGGCGATGACGCATACGCTGCAAGCCGAGATAAAAGTGGCCTACGCGGCTTATGACTTCCATGCCGTGACGCAAAAATTGCAAGCATTTTGCTCGGAAGATTTGGGCGGTTTTTATTTGGATATTCTTAAAGATCGTCTTTACACCGCAGGGGAAAATTCCACCGCGCGCCGCTCTGCGCAGAACGCGCTGTATTACATCACGCAAGCCTTGCATCGTTTAATGGCACCGATTTTGAGTTTTACCGCCGAAGAAGTGCATGAAATTTTGAGCGGAAATAATGAGGCGAGTGTGTTTACGGGTGAGTGGTACGCGCTGCCAGACTTGGCAAACTCATCTGATATTGCGACTCGCTGGAATGCTTTACGCGTGGTGCGTGCCGAAGTGCAAAAACGTCTAGAAGAGTTGCGTGCAGCGGGAACAATCGGCTCATCGCTGCAAGCTGAAGTTGCTGTGTTTGTGAGCGACGCGAGTTATCAAGCCTTGACTGCTTTAGGTGATGACTTGAAGTTTGTGTTGATTACTTCGGCCGCAAGTTTGCACGGTGGCGAAGCAGGTGAGGCTATTCGTGTTGAAGCCAAAGCGTCCGTGCACAGCAAGTGCGAGCGTTGCTGGCATTACCGTGACGATGTGGGTAGCGATGCCAACCATCCGACCATTTGCGGGCGTTGCGTTAGCAATCTGTACGGTGCAGGCGAGGCGCGCCATTATGCTTAAGCGTTGGCTGGGCTTGAGCGCGCTGGTGATTGTGCTTGATCAAATCAGCAAGCTCTACATTGCCAGCCATTTTTCGTATGGCGAAAATCTGCCCGTGATGAGCGTGTTCAGTTTGGTGCTGTGGCATAACGAAGGCGCGGCGTATGGTTTTTTGAATGACTTCGGCGGTTTGCAGCGTTGGTTGTTTAGCGGCATCGCCGTGGCTGCATCGGCGTGGATTATTTGGCTGTTGCGCAAGCATCAATCGCAAACTTTATTCGCGCTCGCGTTGAGCTTAATTTTGGGTGGTGCGTTGGGCAATCTAATCGACCGCATCGCTTACGGATACGTCGTCGATTTTTTATTATTCCATTGGGATAATCATATTTTCCCTGCCTTTAATTTAGCGGATGCCGCGATTAGTTGCGGCGCGGCATTATTGATTTGGCACAGTTTCACGGAGAACAAACATGCAACTACTGTTAGCTAATCCGCGCGGATTTTGTGCGGGTGTCGATCGCGCCATCGAGATTGTCGAACGCGCTTTAGCGTTGCACGGCGCGCCGATTTATGTGCGTCACGAAGTCGTGCATAACAAGTTTGTAGTAGAAGGATTGCGTGCTAAAGGCGCGGTGTTTATTGAAGCATTGAGTGATGTGCCGAGCGGCAGCATTTTGATTTTCAGTGCGCACGGTGTGCCGCAAGCGGTGCGCCGCGAAGCCGACGCGCGCGGGCTGACGGTGTTCGACGCGACCTGTCCGTTGGTCACCAAAGTGCATATCGAGGTCTCGCGCTTACGCGAGCAGCACAAAGAAATCGTGATGATTGGTCACAAAGGACATCCCGAAGTGGAAGGCACGATGGGGCAATCGGAGGGCGGTATGTATTTGGTCGAGTCGCCCGCCGATGTGGCAATGCTGCAAGTGCATGATGAGCAAAATCTCGCTTATGTCACGCAAACCACGCTGTCGGTGGACGACGCGGCGAGCATTGTGAGTGCTTTGAAAAATCGTTTTCCGTTTATTACAGGGCCGAAAAAAGATGACATTTGTTATGCCACACAAAATCGCCAAGACGCGATGAAGCTGTTGGTTAAACAATGCGATGTGGTACTGGTTATCGGCTCACCGAGCAGCTCGAATTCCAATCGTTTACGCGAAGTCGCGGCGAATGTGGGCTTGCCTGCTTACCTCGTGGACAACGCCGATGAGCTGCGCGATGAGTGGTTCGTGGGCAAAAACTCTATCGGCATCAGCGCGGGGGCGTCGGCTCCTGAAGTGTTGGTGCAAGGCGTGATTGCGCGCTTGGAAAAATTAGGCGGTGGCAAGGTGGTGGAGTTAGACGGCATCAGCGAAAACGTGGTATTCCCTTTACCTAAATCGTTAGTGATACCCATCGTCGCAAAATAAGTGAACACGAAAATTATCATCGTCGGTGCGGGTGCGGTCGGTCTGACCAGCGCGCTACGCTTGCTCGCAGCGGGCTATCGCGTCACCTTGTTAGAGCGCGGACAAGTCGGGCAAGAGGCATCTTGGGCGGGGGGCGGCATTATGTCGCCACTGTGTTCTTGGGATTATGCGGAAGCGGTAACGCGCTTGGCGCATCGCAGTATGGCGATGTTGCCAGATGCGCTGCAAGCCTTGCAGCAGCAAACGAAAATCGACCCAGAATATCAACGTAGCGGCATGTTGGTATTGCCGCCATTCGATGCGGCGCGCGCAAAAAATTGGTGTGCGCAACACCATTTTCCCGCGCAAACGGTGAGCCTCGCCGACTATTTACCGTCGCAAAAAACGCACGAAAATCCACTCAGCTCTCAAACTGGACTGCTGCTGCCCGACGTGGCGCAAGTGCGTAATCCACGCTTGTTGCAAGCCTTGCGTCGTCAAGTTGAATTATTGGGCGGCGAAGTTTTAGAGCACTGTGAAGTACAAAATTTGCTACAACATGGCGAGCGCATCAGCGCGTTGCAAACCTCGCTTGGTGAGTTCCGTGCAGATGCCTTTGTCATCACCGCAGGTGCGTGGAGCCGCCAATTATTGGGCGAGCACGCTTTATCTTTGCAGGTAAAACCGATACGCGGACAAATTTTGTTGCTCAAATTTGCTGCACCGCCTTTACAAACCATTGTGTTGCAACAAGACCTGTATGTGATTCCGCGTCGCGATGGACATGTGCTAATTGGCAGCACCTTGGAAGACGTGGGCTTTGATAAATCCACCACGTTTATCGCGCGCGAAAGTTTATTGCGCCGCACCCGCGACCTTTTTCCAAGCTGGAAAAGTGTCGAACCGATTGCCCATTGGGCGGGGTTTCGCCCCGGCTCGCCCGATAACATTCCCACTATCGGCCGTCATCCGCAGTTGCAAAATTTGTATGCCAACACTGGCCATTTTCGATACGGCATAACTATGTCGATTGCCAGTGCCGAGCTGTTACAAAATGAAATTGAAAATCGTGCGCAGCCGATTGCTGTGGACGACTATCGCTGGCGTTAGATGCCCTTCGCTTGCTTTTAGAACGCGACGTAGTGGGGAATGCAGCAGGTTTCAGATAGCATCAGCCGCGCCGATATGGTTTAATCCGCCCATGAAATTTCCCTTCCAAACCATCGCGCTGATTGGCAAATATAAGGCTCCAGAAATTGCGGAGCCTTTATTACGTTTAGCGCATTTTCTAAGCACGCAGGGCGTGCAAGTGGTGGTCGATAGTCTGACTGCAGAACATCTGCACCACCATGTTTATCAAGCCTTAACGCTAGATGAGATTGGGCGCACGGTGGACTTGGCGATTGTGATGGGCGGTGACGGCACGATGCTCAATATCACGCGCACCTTGTCGCCTTGCGGCGTGCCGCTGATAGGTGTGAATCAAGGGCGGCTGGGGTTTTTAACCGACCTCACGTTGGACAATATGCAAGAAAAATTGGCCGCGATGTTGGCGGGCAAATTTGTGGTTGAAGAGCGGCTCTTGATTGCGGCACGGGTGGTGCGCGCTGAGCAAGAGGTGTTTCGCGCTTTAGCCTTTAACGAACTGGTTGTGCATCGTTCGCAAGTAGGCAGCTTGATTGAGTTTGAGGTGTCGATAGATGGTGAGTACGTTTCGAATCAGCGCGCCGATGGGCTGATTGTTGCTACTCCGACAGGCTCGACGGCGTATGCCTTATCAGCGGGTGCGCCAATTTTGCATCCCAGTTTGAATGTTTTGGAACTGGTGCCAATCTGTCCGCACACTTTAAGCAATCGCCCCATTGTCGTGAGCGGTGCGTCGGTGTTAGAAATTTTGACGCATCGCGCCAATGATTTGCGCGTGCGCCTAGATAGCCACACTGATTTTGAGCTGCACGCGAACGATAAAATTGTGGTGACTGCGCACCCGCAACGCGCGCTGTTGCTGCATCCAGAAGGGCATAGTTACTACCATACCTTGCGCGAAAAATTACTCTGGAATCAAACGCTCTAAGCCGAGAGTTAGCCCTTATGTTGAAATTTTTAAGCATTCGCGATTTCGTTATTGTCGCCTCTCTGGAGTTAGATTTTGCCGCAGGCTTTACTGCTCTCACGGGCGAAACGGGCGCGGGAAAATCCATCCTGATTGACGCGCTGTCGCTGGCACTAGGCGAGCGCGGCGATGCCAGCATGGTGCGTGCAGGTTGTGAGCGTGCCGAAATTTGCGCCGAATTTGATGCCAGTAGTGCGGTACAAACTTGGCTGAGCGAACAAGATTTGGCGGGCGATGACGGGGTGTGTTTGCTGCGTCGTGTGTTGGAAGCAGGTGGTCGTTCGCGCGGCTTTATCAATGGTCGTCCCGCCACGTTGCAGCAGTTGCGCGAGGTCGGCGAAATGCTGCTGGCGATACACGGGCAACATGCGCATCAAGCTTTGTTGCGCCCTGATGCGCAGCGCGAATTATTGGATAGTTATGCGGGGCTGTTGGCGGATGCGGCGCAAGTTGGCGCGTACTACCAAAGCTGGCAAGCCTTACGCAGCAAGCGTTTGCTGTTGAATGAGAATGCGGCTGCGGTGGTGGCGGAACGCGAATTATTGCAATTTCAATGCGAAGAATTAGCCAGCTTAAATTTTAATTTAGCGGATTGGCAAACCGAGCAAGCCGATTACGCGCGGCTCTCGCACTGTGCCAGTTTGTTAGAAACCGCTGAGTTTGGTATCGACATTTTGAGCGAAGCGGACAACGCTTGTTTGGTGCAACTAGCCAGCCTCACTAGCCGTTTGCGCGATGCGTTAGAACACGATGCCAGCTTATCTGACACGCTGAAAATGTTGGATAGCGCGCAAGCCGACGTGCAGGAGTCGGTGTACGCCTTGCGTCATTACCAGCAGCATTTGGAGAGTGATCCACAGGCGTTGCAAGTCTTGGCGGCGCGCATTCAAAACGTCATGGATGCCGCGCGTAAATATCGCGTTACGCCAGAAAATTTAGCTGAGGTGATGCAGCGCAACCGCCTGCGTTTAGACGAGTTGGGCGGCGACGCTGATTTGGCTGAACTTGAAAAACAAGAACACGCCGCGCAACAAATTTACCAGCACGCCGCGCAACAATTAAGCCTCGCCCGACAAAAATCCGCGACAAAACTATCGGCAGAAATTACCGCTGCGATGCAAACTTTGGCGATGCAAGGTGGCGCGTTTAGTGTGGCGTTACAGCCCTTAAAAGATGGCAATGCGCACGGGTTGGAAAGCATCGAGTTGCAAGTTGCTGCCAATCCTGGCGTGCCTGCGCGCAGCTTGGCGAAGGTCGCCTCAGGCGGCGAATTATCGCGTATCAGCTTGGCGATACAGGTGGCGACATCAAAGCTGGCGAGTGTGCCGACCTTGATTTTTGATGAGGTGGATAGCGGCATCGGTGGGCGCGTGGCTGAAATTGTCGGGCAGTTATTGCGGCAACTGGGCGCGCCTTACCAAGTGCTGTGCGTGACGCATTTACCGCAAGTCGCCGCTTGCGCTAATCAGCAATGGCGGGTCAGCAAAGCGGTGGAAAAAGGCGTGACCTTGAGCCATATTGAGGTGTTGAACGAGTCGCTGCGCGTAGAAGAAATTGCGCGCATGTTGGGCGGTGCAACGCTGACCGATACCACGCGTAAACATGCTGCCGAGATGTTGGCGCAATCAGCAAAAACTGCGCATCGGGTATGATGCGCGCCGCAAAAATTTACCTTTAGAAAGTTTTTATGATACGCAGCGCAATACTTGTTTTGACCTTAAGCCTAGCGGCTTGTAGCCATTTAACTCCTTACCAAATGGACATTCGCCAAGGTAATTTAATCACGCCTGAAATGCGCGAAAAGCTCAAGTTGGGTATGAGCAAACAGCAAGTGCGTTATGTGATGGGCACGCCTTTATTGGCAGATGCCTTCCATGAAAATCGTTGGGATTATGAGTATAGCCTCGCGCAACGCGGCAAGCTCGCTGAACGGCAAGGTATGACTTTGTATTTCGAGGGCGACAATCTCGCACGCATCGACGATGCCGCCATGCCGCACTTACCCGCGCAAACCGTTGCCGAGCCTGTGCCGCAAGCCTTGGCAGCTTCGGCTGTGCCAGTAGTGATGCCTGAGCCAGTCGCATCAGTGCCAGCCGCTGTGCCGCAAGTGCAAGCTAGTTTGGATGCTTGGGCTGCCGCATGGTCGGCACGCGATGGCAAAGCGTATCTGGCCGCTTACGCGCCCACTTTCAAACCAGAAGGTATGAGTTATTCCGCATGGCAGAAGCAACGCCTACAACGCATTGCGCAAGCCAAGTCCATCGCTGTGACGTTGAGCGAGGTCGCAGTACAGATGCAGGATGACAGCCATGCAATGGCAACTTTCACACAGCATTATCACGCCGACGGTTATCAGGATGTTGTGCACAAGAGCATCAAGCTGGAAAAGAGTGGCGATGCTTGGTTGATCGTCGCCGAAACCGTACAGAAATAAAGGAAGCAAAATGAACAAAATCAAAATCGCCATCGCAGGCAGTAGCGGACGCATGGGACGCGCGTTGTTGGACTGTGTGGCCCAAGCCGATGACTTGGTGTTACACGCCGCGCTGGAACACGCAGGCAGCGAATTTGTTGGGCGCAATGCAGGCGAATTATTCGCCGCGAAATCGTCTATCACGATTAGCGACCACATTGAAACTGCATTGCGTGGTGCGGATGTGTTGATCGACTTCACCCGCCCTGAAGGCACGCTGCATCATCTGGAAATCTGCCGTCGTTTAGGCGTGGCTATGGTGATCGGCACAACTGGTTTTAACGCGCAACAAAAAGCTCTGTTGGGCGCAGCTGCGCAAGACATTGGCATTGTGTTCGCACCGAATATGAGCGTCGGCGTGAATCTGGTTTTCAAACTTTTGGAAAC
>JAVHRN010000098.1:0-1561 GCA_036171695.1 Gallionella sp. | reverse complement strand
CTAAGTAACCATCAAAAGATACTCATAGTAAAACCGCTTAAACAACTTACTGGATTGTCGGTGCAGTAGTAGGCTGAACTATTCGGAGGCGCAGAGCTGCTCCGATTAACTCTTCACGCTCGGTAGTTGCCTTAACTCGAATGGTCGATTCTTCTTCAATCTGAAATGGGGCTAGAACGAATTGCATCTGTAGCAATATGCAAGTTGTATCACTGTCACGCGCAGACATATCTGTAAGTGGGGGCAGAGGCAGTGAGCCTGTGGATGATAATTCTATTTCTTCGCCGTCGTTAATTTTGACAACACGAACCGTGATTGACTCGAAAGGATCATCGATATCCGTAACCACTTTGACCGCAATGCACAACTTAGGCAGCAACAGAGGATTCGGAATTGTCAGCTCACGTGTGTAAATCCCCATAAAGGAAAATTTATTGCCGACTTCATTGCGAATGTCGTCACAGTAGATTGCATCCAAATACCGGGGGCTGTGGCTCATAATACCTTCTCTTGAGTGTTATAGAGAGCATCGGCTAGTTTGTCCCGTGAAACTTGAAAAATTGCGACTAGTTTTTCAAAGGTAGAGTGAAATATATCGGCTCGCCGACCGGACTCAATTAGGGAGTAGCTGGATTGAGAGTTACCAAGGAGTTCAGCAACTTTGGCCTGTGATAAACCAGCCTTCAGCCGTAACGAGGCAACTGTAGGCTTTTGCGCCACATCTTCGACATGCGTTGCCAATCGCTGACGAGCACGAGCCAAAGCGGCAGCATGGCGAGGATTGCCTTCGCGCCCACGTACTATGTCGTCAATCTCATGGTAACCGACTGGCAACGGTGCATGAACAATACGCTCAACGATGGACAGAACATTTTCTGCCTTACTTCCCGGATTCACTAAAGCATATGGCGAGCCGTAGCGCTCAATAACGGGGAATATTGAGGGCGTCGTAGGCGGCGAGGATTTGCTTTGAACGTTCATGTTGGAGGTCATATTTAAAATTTCGATTAACAATTCCAAGTATGTAGTAACGGTACTCGACGGCATGGAAGGCGTAGACGATTCGATGCTTTGCTGCAGCGCCCTCTAACCACATCAGTCTGACGCGCCACAAGTTGTATTTGGAGCGTTTCGCTTCCCCCCACTCATCTACGCTAAATGGCCATTCTCCATACTGAACATAGCCTTTGCGCGTGAGGTTATCTAGGGTTTCTTGGTTATTCTTGGCTTCTTCAAGAAAAACCTCGATATCTGCTCCTGCTTCTTCGTCTTCATCATAAATACGATCAAGATCAGCCTTGGCATCATTATGCAACACTAGCGAGTAGGTGCGGCTAGGCGAATATCTCATATCTCAGAAGGTATAGCAAGCGGTAAAGAGATTACTGAAGCATAAATGGAAAACTGGAGGAAGCCAGATTTAACGCGCTTATTGCCACGGTGGCTTGTTAATATGCAATTGGTCTGCAAAATGAATAACTCTTTCTGGCACGTTGTTGTCGCTCTCGACTGTCAGCTTTCTTGCTGGATATTCTACACCTCGACCGACTGCTGATGGCAC
>JAVHRN010000097.1:0-7294 GCA_036171695.1 Gallionella sp. | reverse complement strand
ACGCAACGCGCGTAGATCGGCCAGAAGACTTGTTGAAGCAACTGCACGAAGCGATTTCTATAGCACTGAGTGGTAGACAGGGCCCAGTACTTTTAGATATTCCAAATGATGTACAGCGCGCAGACATCCCGGATAATTTGGTTGAAGAATGGTTGAAGCTCCCGTTCAATATCAGTTCTGGCCCCCAGATATCCGTAAATGAATTGGAGCAGATGAAGGCACTTTGCAAAGAGGCGCAATGCCCCTTGATCTGTATTGGTGGTGGGGCACGTTGGGCGGATTCGATGGATGCGTGGCTGCTCGCTGCTGATACCCTAGGTATTCCTTATGTGTCCACCCTCATGGGGCACGAACGTGTTGTGGCCCGTAGTCATTACTTCAACATGATTGGTAGTTATGGCAATCGAGAAGCAAATTGGGCAATACAGAATTGTGACCTCTTGATCGTTGTTGGGGCACGACTTGATGTACGACAAACTGGTGCAGACATAGAAGATTTTGCGCGTCGAGCTAAGGTGGTTCAAGTTGATATTGATTCGGCACAGTTAGACAATCGTGTTAAAGCTGACTTAAATATTTGCGCTACAGCTGAAAGCCTCTTTAATGCTTTCCCTATTCAAGCTCAGACATTCACGAAGCTCGACATTGGTTGGGTGAAAGAGCTTTTGATGCAACGAGAAAAAGCACAAGCAAATGAATATGCGGATTGGGGGATTAGCCCGAGCGATCTTTTCAAACAACTGAATCATCTCTTGGCAACTCAGCCAGTCAATTATGTTTGCGATGTAGGTAATCATCAGATGTGGGCGGCACAAAGTCTGCGGCTATCACTCAACCATGCAGTGCATTACAGCGGCGGAATGGGTGCGATGGGATTTGCGTTACCAACAGCTTTAGGTGTAGGTGTCGAATCGAAGAATAAGGTCGTTGTGATTACGGGGGATGGAAGCATGCAGATCAACATTCAGGAGTTGGATACGCTGAATCGTTTGGATCTGGATATGACCGTCATTGTCATGAACAACTCGGTTCTAGGCATGGTCAAGAACTTCCAAGACATGTATTTCGATGGTCGTGACCAATCGACCAAGAAGGGATATAGTAGCCCGTCTTTCGTTGAAATTGCTAAAGCCTATGGTATCGCCGCTTATAAAATTTCCAGTGCTGAAGACATGATGAACATCTTGCCAAAAGCTGCGCAACATACTGGTCCATTGTTGATTGAGGTCGTCATGGACGGTGCGACTGAATGTCGTCCGCGCCTAGCATTCGGCTCGAAACTTGATGAGCAATTTCCCAAACTAAGTAACGCTTGAGTGCCATGCACATTGCTATCTTAGGTGCAACCAGCCAAATTGCTAAAGATCTGATAGTTTCGTTCTCTGAAAAGACAGACGACCACCTGTATTTATTTGCACGCAGCCCAGATGTAGTGAATAGTTGGTTGGACGCAATAGGGTTGCATGATCGCTATGATGTGAATGAGTTTTCAGACTTTGCGAAGAACAAATTTGATGCGATCATCAATTTTGTCGGCATCGGTAACCCAGCACAAGCGATCGCTATGGGTAACTCAATCTTCGAAGTGACCTTACGCTTTGATGAGATGGTGTTGGATTATTTGAACACACGTCCGAATTGTCGTTATTTGTTTTTGAGTAGTGGTGCTGCTTATGGATCAAGCTTCGCCGAACCAGCGAAACGCGACACACCTGCCATTGTGCCGATAAATAAACTTGCGCCTCATGAATGGTATGGCGTAGCTAAACTGCATGCGGAATGCAGGCATCGTTCTCATTCGGAGTTATCCATTTTCGATATTCGCGTCTTCAACTATTTCAGTCACACACAAGATATCGAAGCCCGATTTTTGATTACAGACATTCTTCGCGCGATTCGAGATAAGTCTGTGTTAAAAACTTCATCAGATTACATTGTTCGGGATTATTTGCATCCCTCAGATTTCTATCAATTGGTTACAGTTTTATTAGCAGCCCCTGCAAGCAACGAAGTTGTCGATTGCTATAGTCGAGCACCTATTGACAAACTAACTCTGTTGGAAACATTGCAAAATGCGTTTGGATTGCGCTATGAGATCACCGAAGAAAATAAGAGTGTGAATGCGACGGGACGCAAACCACATTACTACTCGAAAAATATTCGAGCTGCAGATTTTGGGTATCAGCCTTCCCTCACTTCGTTGGAAGGGATACTGAAAGAAATGAAAGCATTGTTTAGCTAACGTAAATCAAGGTCACTGCTGCCTACTCACGTAGGCAGCAGTGACCTTATATCAAGGACGAAATGTGAGTACACAATCTAGGAATACGATCAACAGCCAGACTTATTATGCTCAATTTGGCGAAGACAGGCTTCTCGACAAAATATTCAACAAACAGCAAGGTTGTTGTGTTGAAGTTGGCGGTTTTGATGGCGTGATCGGAAGCAATACGTATTTTTTCGAGAAGCTTGGATGGCAATGTTTAGTCGTGGAACCCATGCCGAAGTTTTGCCAAAAGATCAGAGCGGTACGTTTGTGTAAGGTTGCCGAAATCGCGGCAAGCGACAAGGCAGGAGAGGTTCAATTCTATGTGGCGGTAGGAGTGGAGACATTGTCCACCATGGAAAAAAGCGAAGACCACTTCTCCAGAATCAAAAGTTTGAGCCAACAAGAGGTGCAAAATATAACGGTAAAGACGGCGCGTCTCGATGATATTTTGGTTGAGCACGGCATGATAGAGATCGATTTCCTTACTATCGATGTTGAAGGGCACGAGATGTCTGTGCTTGCCGGAATGGCTTTCGACAAGATAGCACCACGAATAATCATCATCGAAGACAATTCTCATGGACTGGATCACCAAGTAAATCGCTTTATGAAATCTAAATCTTACGTGCGCTTCAGAAAGACAGGTTGCAACGATTGGTATGCAAAGAAGAGTGATCCTCTTGCGACCCAGTGGAGGATCATCGCAACTGAATTACCGATCCTTTTGTTTGTAGCTAAGCAAAAGATCAAGCCTTTCGTTCCTGCTTGGTTAAAGCGGAAACCCGCCTAAATGCTGTGAGTTATTTGTAATCAATGTTCTTAATCTCAATCGGAAGATTCGCTCAGTTCGTACTTTTGTTGCTGACACTTCGTGTCGCAACAACTCTGCTGTCACCATTTGAAATGGGCAAACTATCTATAGTTAGCGCGACGACCGCATTCTTTGCATTGTTTTTACTCAATCCTGTTGGAATGTTCATGAATCGGCGCATGCATGCTTGGGATGCTAGAGGACAGGTAAAGCAATATTTATCATACTTCTGGAAGTATCTAGTCTCGGTCAGTATAAGCGCAGGATTGGTTTTGGCGGGTCTAGTCTGGTTGACCATCTGGACTCCGAGCATTGGCATTGGTTGGTTGCTGGCATTGGTCTGTGGCAATCTTCTTTTTGCCACATTAGGGCAAGTGGTGATACCAGGGTTGAATATGTTTGGCCACCGAGGTTGGTTTACTGTTCTGACAGTGGTAATGGCTGCAATGAGTTTAATTTTTGCTGTGGTACTGACGGTGAAAATTTCCGCAAGTGCTGAATATTGGTTAAGCGGCTTGCTGATTGGGCAATTGATTGTTGGTTTGATCGGAATGAAGATTTTCTTCGGAAAATTACACCATGCAGATATTGGTTGCCCATCCCCACAGTTATCACATCTCCATCTCAAACACCTGATGAGATTTGTTTGGCCAGTTGCGCTTGCAGTGGGATTGGGATGGGTTCAAAGCCAAGGTTATCGATACATCATGGAATCACGAATTGGGCTGGTTGAATTGGGATTATTCGTGGCTGGATTTGGAATCAGTTCTGGCTTGATCGCAGGATTCGAATCGATTTTCTCTGCCTATTTTCAGCCAAAATTCTATAGGCGAGCAAGTAAAGACAACCTTGGTGAGCAATCACAGGCATGGATCGAATATGCACAAGCGAGTCTTCCGACCCTGCTATTAACAAGCGTATTCATCATGGCGACAGCACCAGAGCTGACTAAGCTGTTACTTGGTTCTAATTTCAAGCTGTCATCCGAGTTTGTTATATGGGGATCCTTTGCTGAATTTGCTAGGGTATCGGCTGGTGTCTATGGATTGGCCGCACAAGCTCGGATGAATACGAAACTGTTATTGCTGCCTAACTTTTTGGGGGCTGTAACGGCTGTTCTGTTGGTTTGGTTTTTGACCCCGCTTTATGGATCAGATGGCGTAGGATTTGGTCTGGTTTCGTCAGCCTTAATCGCTTTACTGACAACTGTTTATGTAACCCAAAAATATTTGGCGATCACATTGCCCATGAATCACTTTTGGACAAGTGCATTCATGGGGGGCTGGTTGCTATTGCTTGCAACAGTTTTGAGATTGAGCATGGGCAAAGATGAGAGCGATTTCATGGCAATAGTCATGCTGTTTATGGTTGGTTCTGTGTTTATGTTGTTTCAGTTTTTTATGTTGCGTCCAATATTGAAAGCGGAGGCGATCATTCCCAAAAATCCTGACAAAAGTTAATCGGACAAGGAGGCTTTTAATTCATGCATATTGCGTTCTGTACTGATAACGAGGCCTTCAGCAAAGATAGGTTGCGCGATAAGCAATGGAGTTATCGTTTCCCAGGCTCGGGCTGGATCACCTGTTTGTACCGAATGGCTTCTGAAGAGGGAATTGATGTGGCATC
Source organism: Gallionella sp. (assembly GCA_036171695.1). Taxonomy (GTDB): domain Bacteria; phylum Pseudomonadota; class Gammaproteobacteria; order Burkholderiales; family Gallionellaceae; genus Gallionella. Next base: position 2,588 of record JAVHRN010000097.1, on the reverse strand, counting down.
AGGGGATGTTGCCATTGCAAATATCACTTCCAAAAAATGGAAAGCAGATGATGTACTCGTGATTGTGGAAAGGCATGCAGCCGATGCAACAAAGTTGCTAGATTTGGGGGCAAAACCTTTTTTGATCACCTGCCTTGAAGCCCCGTTGTATGCCCCCTTCTTCTACGACAAGATATGTCGTGCCGGGGCTGGATTCAAGTTCAGTATGGGGTTTGGTTTCTCAGAAGAGAAATGCGGGATTGTCGGGGCAGAACAAAATCTTCCATTTAGATTCCCATCCTTCTATTGGGACGACATGAGAGAGCCTCATCCGTGGAATGACAGGAAGAAAATGGTGCTGGTAGCAGCGAACAAGTACCGAACTGACAAGATTTTTATACCTAATTACCCAAGTCTGAAGAATCTGTTGCGCCAATTGAAATCGCTGGGCTGGCGGGTGGCCTCCCCCGCATATCGAAGAGCACTGTCTGCATCGCTGCACGACAGACGTCTTGAGGTGGTTGAATACTTTGCGCGAAACAAAGATATAGAGCTGTATGGGGCTGGGTGGGATAGCTGGGATTTGTTACCGACTGCTTGGGCGAATCGGCTCGAGGAGGTTGTCAGTAGGCAATATCGGGGACGATGTGGGAACAAGCTAGATACGATAAGTGACTACAAATTCTCAGTCTGTTTCGAGAATATGGTGCTGCCTGGTTATATGACGGAAAAAATGGTCGATTGCTTTGTTGCAGGTTCAATTCCAATGTATTGGGGGGCATCGGACATTGAGATGTTGGTATCGAATGAAGCATTTGTGGACATGCGTAAATACGGTTCTAGTGAACAGGCCAAAGAATTTATGAACACGATGGATAAGCAAGCGGCCATGAAAATGATCCAGGCAGGAAGGGAGTATTTGAAAACGGAAATCGGGCAGTTGCACAGCTATGAGGGCTTTGCGAAAAATGTGATTGGATTGGCTCAAACATGCTAGATAGCAAACTTCCGTTGGTTTGTATTTGTGTGCCAACCTACAACGTTGGGATGACGGTACGAGAGACGATAATGTCCATTTTAAAACAGACCTATCCCAATCTGGTCATACATATCTCGGACAACGCATCGACCGATGACACCTTGAAGATCATCGAAGGACTGGGGGCTTCGAATGTGGTCATACACAGGAACGAAGCAAACGTAGGTGGGGAAGGAAATTTTGACCGCTGTATCCAGCTCGCCGAAGGAAACTATACTGCAATATTTCACGCTGATGATATTTATGAGCCAGAGATGGTGGCAAAACAAGTAGCCTATCTGGAGTCGCACCAATCGGTGGGGGCAGTATTTACCGAGGCCAGTTTGATTGATGAGCATGGAGCGATATTGGGGGCGATTGGTAAAGTTCCCCAATCGTTCAGAGCGGTTTCACAGTTCGATTTTTGTGAGTTATTGAAAGCCTTGTTGGTAAATCACAATTTTCTTGTGTGTCCTAGTGTGATGGTTCGTACAGATATTTACAGGAATGCGATCAAGCAGTGGGGGAATGCTATATATAAGTCGAGCTCTGATGTGGATGTGTGGCTCAGACTTGCGAAAGTTGCGCCTATAGCGGTGATCGGTGAGCGTTTGATGAAATATCGGCTAAGCAGTGCGCAATTTTCAGAAAGAATTCGCAATCGCACAGAGCGCACAGATTTTTTCTCGGTTATGGATAAGTATCTATCAAAGCCAGAGGTTGCAAAGATGGTTTCAAAGAGCGACATTCGCCGTTATGGGTGGTTGGTACGACATGAGGTTGTCGCATGTTCGCTAAATCTTTGTGTTGCAGGCAGAAACAATGAAGCAAAAGAATTGCTGAAAGGATTCATTAGTCTAGATTCCATATATGCTGCAATGACAAGTCGGCGTGGATTGGTGACTTTTATGGCGGGTATCTTCATGCGTGTTTTGATGCGGGTGGGTTGGATCGTAGATAGTGCAAGTGTGGCAAAAACCATAAAAGAAATCTCGTGGAGATAAAAAGTATCTTGTCAGGTGGGGCTATAGCTCGAAAGTGCCTGTAAAGATAATGCATGAACGACGGTTCATTTTAGATGAGGATCGCTCTGTGGTGCCAATAAGTGTCGTGATTCCCTGTTATCGTTGCTCACAGACGATAGAACGTGCTGTTCATTCAGTTAAGAACCAAACTGAATCGCCAGCGGAAATAATATTGGTGGACGACGCAAGTGGGGATGAAACGTTGGGGGTATTGAAAGGCATCGCTCAGCAATATCCGGAATTCTACAAAATTGTGGCACTCAAAAATAATGGCGGTGCAGCCAGTGCTAGGAATGCTGGTTGGGCGATAGCCACACAGCCATACATTGCATTCTTAGATGCGGATGATACGTGGCATCCAGAAAAACTCCGTATTCAATATGGCTATCTAAAGTCTAATCCAGAGGTGGTTTTATGTGGGCATCAATGCATACTGTCCAGTGAAGGCAGTGAGCCTAGGATGCTGCCAAAGAGTACCCCCACCAAAATAATCAGTAGTAGATCGTTGCTTTTCAGAAATGCCTTTTCTACGCCAACAGTAATGATAAAAAGAGATATTCCATTTA
>JAVHRN010000096.1:0-7360 GCA_036171695.1 Gallionella sp. | reverse complement strand
AATCCTGAATCCTGAATCCTGAATCCTGAATCCTGAATCCTGAATCCTGAATCCCGAATCCTGAATCCCGAATCCCGCTTTTATTCCTGCTCTTGCTCTTCTTCGTCTTCTGGGTCAGCGATGCGGCTGATGCTGACCAATTTGTCGCTTTTTTCTAGATTCATCAGCGTTACGCCTTGGGTGGTTCTACCCATTTCGCGGATTTCATTTACGCGGGTACGAATCAACACGCCGCTCGAACCAATCAGCATAATTTCGTCTTCCACGCCGACCAAAGTTGCGGCAACTACTTTACCGTTACGTTCGGAAGTTTTAATCGCAATCATGCCTTGCGTACCACGCCCATGACGGGTGTATTCGATAATCGGACTACGTTTACCAAAGCCATTTTCAGTCGCAGTCAACACGCTTTGTTGCTCGTCTTCAGCAACCAATAATGAAATGACTTGCACCTTGTCAGCAAGTCGCATACCACGCACACCGCGTGATGCACGGCTCGTAGCGCGCACATCGTTTTCGTCGAAGCGCACCGCTTTGCCCGCATCCGAGAACAACATCACATCGTGCTTGCCATCGGTCAACGCCACGCCGATTAAGAAATCACCTTCGTCTAAATTGATGGCGATAATGCCGCGTTTAGTAGGACGTGAAAAATCCACCAGCGGAGTCTTTTTCACCGTACCTTGTGCGGTCGCGAAGAACACAAACTTATCTTCAGAAAATTCTACCACGGGCAAAATCGCGTTGATTTTTTCGCCTGCTTCTAGTTGCAATAAATTCACAATCGGACGACCGCGTGCAATGCGGCTACCTTGTGGCACTTCATATACTTTCAGCCAATGCACACGACCCAAATTCGAGAAGCACAAAATGTGATTGTGGGTGTTGGCGATAAACAAGTTATCGACAAAATCATCTTCTTTAGTTGAAGCCGCTTGCTTGCCGCGCCCGCCACGTTTTTGCGCGCGATATTCCGCCAACGGCTGCGCCTTCATATAACCACCGTGCGACAGCGTGACCACCACATCTTCAGGCGCAATCAAATCTTCCATGCTCATGTCGTGCGTGTGCGTGATGATTTCGCTACGACGTTTATCGCCAAATTGCGCTTTCACTGCCGCCAATTCTTCCGAGATGATTTGCGTAACGCGCACAGGTTTCGCCAAGATGTCTAACAGATCAGCGATTTTGTCCATAATTTCGCGATATTCGCCGACGATTTTGTCTTGCTCTAACCCAGTCAAGCGTTGTAAACGTAATTCCAAAATGGCTTGCGCTTGCGCATCGGATAAATGATAGCCGCGCGAATTTCCTTCACCCGTCAAACCGAATTCCGCGAGCAAACCATCGGGACGCGATGCGTCGCTGACGCGGCTCAACAAATCTTCCACCAACGACGAACGCCAACTGCGCGCCATCAAGCTGCGCTTAGCTTCAGCGGGTGCAGGAGCCGATTTAATCAGCGCGATAATCTCATCCACATTGGACAAGGCTACCGCCAAACCTTCCAACACATGACCGCGTTCGCGCGCTTTGCGCAGTTCAAAAATAGTGCGACGCGTAACGACTTCGCGGCGATGACGCAAAAACGCGTCGATGATTTGCTTGAGGTTTAACAGCTTAGGTTGGCCGTCGATAATCGCGACCATGTTGATACCAAAACTGTCTTGCAACTGGGTGTCTTTGTACAGCTTGTTGAGAATGACTTCGGCGTTTTCGCCGCGCTTTAATTCAATGACCGCGCGCATCCCAGACTTGTCGGATTCATCACGAATTTCCGAAATGCCTTCGATGCGTTTTTCGCGCACCAACTCGCCCACTTTAATCAGCAGATTGGCTTTATTTACTTGATAAGGAAGCTCGTCAATGATGATGGCTTCGCGGTCTTTACCGATGTCTTCAAAGTGCGTACGGCCGCGCATCACCACGCGCCCCCGACCCGTGCGATAGCCTTCTTTTACACCCGCCAAGCCGTAAATAAATCCTGCGGTTGGAAAGTCTGGCGCAGGCACATATTCGATTAGCTCATCTACGCTCAAGTCAGGATTTGCCAGCAAGGCCTGACATGCGTCGATCACCTCACTCAAGTTGTGCGGCGGTATGTTGGTCGCCATCCCGACCGCAATCCCCGACGAACCATTCACTAACAAATTAGGAAAACGCGCAGGAAATACTAAAGGCTCATGCTCAGAGCCGTCATAGTTGGGCCCAAAATCAACGGTTTCTTTATCCAAATCCGCCAACAATTCGTGCGCGATACGCGCCATGCGGATTTCGGTATAACGCATCGCCGCCGCGTTATCACCATCAACCGAACCGAAGTTACCCTGACCATCCACCAATGTGTAACGCAGCGAAAACGGCTGCGCCATACGCACGATGGTGTCATACACCGCCGTGTCGCCGTGCGGATGATATTTACCGATTACGTCGCCGACGATACGCGCCGATTTTTTGTAAGCGCGGTTCCAGTCGTTGGACAACTCGTGCATAGCAAATAACACGCGGCGGTGAACAGGCTTGAGCCCATCGCGCACATCTGGCAAAGCGCGTCCGATAATAACGCTCATGGCATAGTCCAAATACGACTTGCGCATTTCCTCTTCTAAGCTGACGGGCAATGTTTCTTTAGCGAATTGTTGTTCCATGTTTGAGCTCTTTAGACCTAGGGTTAGCGATACATGACAAAGCGCGTATTTTAGCACAGCCGAGCGGTGCACTGGGCGGCTTTATATTTATAAAAAACAAAGGGATTGGGAGTGTTAGCACGCGCTCAAATTGAGCTGATTTTTGCAGCTAAAATGCTATCCGCAGATTACGCAGATTCACGCAGATTTTTGTAGGGGAAGCAATCGGCGTGAATCTACCTAAGCTGCGGAAAACTGGCTTTTTCCTGCACTTTGCGCACACAAATACAAGCGTAAATCCAGCTCATATTGATGATAGTTTGGCTCTAAATGTACGCACAATTGATAAAACGCTTTGTTGTGCTGCGACTCTTTTAGGTGCGCCAATTCATGCACCGTAATCATTTTTAGGAATTCTGGCGGCGTGTCTTTGAACAACGCGGCAATGCGAATTTCGCTATGCGCACGCAAACCGCCACCTTGCACACGCGAGCTAGAAGTATGTACGCCCAGGGCGCGATGCAGCACCGCTAGGCGACTATCGAAACTCACTTTATGTATCGCGGGAGCCGCGCGCATCGCTTGGTTTTTAAGAGCGATGACGTAATCGTATAAAGCCTTGTCGCTGCGAACGCTATGCGTGTCAGGATATTTTGCGGCGAGGTGCGCGGCTAATTTTCCATCTTGCAAGAGTTGCTGCGCTTGAGCTTGGAGCTGCGCAGAATAACCTTGCAAAAACTTCAGCGGATTCACGCGCGCCGTCCGCTACGAAAGTACGACGTGTTGGCATAAAAAAGCTCATCGCGGTTATCCGCCCACCAATTTGGCACGCCCAATAACGGCACAGGGCAGAGCTCGCGGGTGCTCAGGCAATGTGCAGGATTGCGCCAATAACTGGCTAACTGCTCATCCAAGTGGGCATGTTGGCGTGCCGCTTGCCAACTAAAAAATTCATGCGCCACCTCAATGATGATGCCCTGCCCCGTGATGCCGACATAAGGCTGCCTCGCCTTCTCATACAAACCATGCCCGAACACATAAAAGCCCATCTCGTTTTGCACCGCCGCGCGCTGCTGCCAAAACAATTCATGCCATTGAAAATCACGCAGCAGTGCCGCCAATTTTGGCTGCGCGCACGCCACAATCACGCCTGATTCATCCAATAAAGTATTGCTGTCGCGCACCGCGCCGCGCTGACTTTTTCCGACCTGCGCGCCCGCTTGCAACGCCGCAAAATGCCGCGCATTGATAGCAGCTTTGGCGCGCGGAAAAGTTAGCCACGCCAGTGCATTAAGCAAATCGTGCCAATTATTTTCACGGGTCTGCACCTCGCCCGTCAGATAACAACGCGGCTCGTATTGCGCTTCAAAACCCAGCTTGCCTAGCTGTTGCGGCACAAAGTGCAAGGCATGTCCTGCCGCCACCCGCAACGCCTCACGCGCCTCGGCATGCTGATTCAGCAAGGCATTCAGCTCACACAAGGTCGGGAATGTATCGCGCGGTAACGCCGCAATCAGCGCGTGTAACGGCGCGAAGATGGGATTTTCTAACAGGGGGGTGGGCTGCCAGTTCACGCCAAATAAGCGCGCACGGCACTCGGCAAGGACTGCTGCTGAATAAGGCTAAAACTGACTTCATCGCTCATCGCGCTGGCAATTTTCAACATCACACGTTGTAACGCGATTTCATCTAAAGCATCGCCGCGCAACGCCGCAACTTGTTTATTTAATTCGCGCCATCTCGTGTCTCTCGATAGCTTTGCAATGACCTGTAACAACACCTTAAGTCGGCGCAAGGCGAATTTAACTTGAGCTAAAAATAGCGACGATTGCGCACCGTGTATGCCGCGCAGATTTTTTTGTAAATGCAACAAACACGCCCACATTAAACTTTGCAATTGCACCGCCAGAGCTTGCTGCGCATTGCGTTGAGGGGCTGCGCACACGCTGCTAGATTCAAAGAAATTTTCATCCAGCAAACGAAATCCGTACTCGGCTTTATTCACCACTTCGATACTGAGCGGCACGATGTCCAATAACGCCAAAGCCAGCTCAAACAAAGCCTGCGGCGCGCCTGATTTGAGCTCCAACTCAACTTCGCAAATCGCATGACGACGCGTATCCGTATGTATCCAACCTTCATCCATACACACTTCGATTTGCGCATCAGCAAACTCAATCACAAAACTGCTACGCATAAAATCAGTGACGAACACAGGCTGCAACTGTTCGCGTAAAGCCTGTGGTAGCAAGCTATCCCAATCCACTGCGGGGTGCGCAGAAAAATCTAACGCCGCACCCGCCACAGCAATCTCCCACTCGTTGCGCTGATGTAAGCCCGCCTCAATCGCACCGCCACCCTTGAGCGTTTGCAACCATTGCTCGCCATTGCGGCGCAAGCGCAACGCCATCGCCGCATGATGCAAGGCTAAATCAGGCGTATCGAAATACTGGTTAAACAGTTGTCGCGTACGCGGCGCAGTGAGTGCGCGCCCGCGCCAAAAAACATGCGCGCGCAAATGCGCCAAATGCTCTGGTGCGATGCGCAACTTGAGTTCGGTTTCGATAGCCATATAAGTTAAGAATAATGCGTAGTAATCAAGCGGCGGGAATGACAAAGCCCAGCATGAACTGGGCTTTTTTCTTTAACACGCTCAGGCTATCTCGAAAAACTTAATTTGCGAGATGCCCTAACAATTAAGCGCGTTTTTTGAACTCGTTGGTGCGTGTGTCGATTTCGATTTTGTCGCCGATTTCAACGAAGGCAGCCACCACTAATTCGTATCCGCCCGTGATTTTAGCGGGCTTCATTACCTTGCCTGAAGTATCGCCGCGCACCGATGGTTCGGTGTAAATCACTTCACGCACGATGGTGTTGGCAAGCTCAACAGAAATCGCTTTATCGTTGTAGAACACAACTTCGCAAGGCATGTTGTCTTCGAGGTAGTTCAAGGCATCGCCCATACTTTCGGCTTCGATTTCGTACTGATTAAACTCTTCGTCCATGAAGACATACATCGGATCAGCGAAGTATGAATAGGTTACTTCTTTGCGATCCAGCATGATTTGTTCGAACTTGTCATCCGCAGCGAACACAGTTTCACGCGCTGATTCAGTCAACAGATTTTTCATCTTCATTTTGACCACTGAACCGTTACGACCTGAGCGGCTGTATTCGGCTTTAAGCACGACCATAGGCTCTGTGCCCACCATAATGACGTTACCGACGCGAACTTCTTGTGCTGTTTTCATGTTTACTGACCTCAATTTTTGAAGGCGCGGATTTTACCGACTTCCGCGCAAAAATCCAGCAGATTAAATGTCAGCGAGTTTTGCGCCAAATGCTGCGACCAACGTCCCGCGTGCGCAGTCAATTCAGCACGCGACTGTGCGAAAGTTAGCCAATCCAACTCCACCGCTTGCCCGTTCCACGCCTGCCAAAGCGACTGCATCGCAGCGCGCGCCGCTTCACTTAAACCCACGCCATAAACATCTAACAAGGCTTGCAATTTCAACTGATGCACGTCGTCATGCTGCGGATAAATCTGCCACACCAAAGGCTTGCCCGCCCATTGCGCACGCACACAAGAATCTTCGCCGCGCACAAAATTCACATCACACATCCACAGCAAAGTGTCGTAATCGGCTTGCGCTACGAACGGCAAAATTTGTACTTGTAAATGCCCTTTTTGATAGCCCGCTTGCCCTGCAAAATAAGCCTGCACCTGCGGCACGATGCGCCCTTCAGGCACTAAACACAGCACCGCTTGCCCGCCATTCGCCCACGCATCAAACAACGCGGGCAACGCTGCATTTTCATAAGCGAACAGCGACACTTTTAAGGTATCCGCAGCGGGCATCTGCAAACCGAGAGCACGCCAAAATTCGGCTTGCGCACGCGTATCTTTTTGCAACGCATCACGCCGCGCCAGCAGCTCGCGCTCCAACAACAGCCCGCCTGTTTGCGGTGTAAAACCAGGAAAGAAAAAATACTTAGTCAGCGGCAAACGCGGATGCGGCGAAGGCAATTTATGGCAACCCGCCACCCACTCCTCCGCCGACAAATACTCCAAGTTAATCCATAGCGGCGGCACAGCCATCGCCGCCATCGCGGCGACATACGCATCGGGCAACTTGCAAGCAAACGCTTCTATCACCAGCTCTACATTTAATGGGGTCAGACTCGATTTATTTTTAATCGAGTCTGACCCCATTAAATCCCAATGACACACCTCAACACCTTGCTGCACCTGACTTGCCTCGCCGACATTCAGCGTCGGGCACAGCTTGGCAAAACTCGCCAAATCATCCACCCACAAGCGCACCGCACAATCATGCTCATGCGCCAACAACCGCGCCAACCGCCAACACACGCCAATGTCGCCGTAGTTGTCGATGACGGTGCAAAAAATATCGAGTTTGATGATTGCCGTTTTCATTACGTTTACCTAAACATTCGCACGCCTTTGCCGCGCAGTTAATCTCCAGCCCATATACCGATCAGCCAACCTATTGCCAGTGCGGTCCACAGACCGCTGCCATTCGAGGATTTCCGCATCTCAAGAGGAGCTGGTGAGCGACCGAATTTGTTGCGCATCCAGATCTCAAAATCGGGGAGCTGTGGTGCAGCAGTAAAAGTCAAAACGAGCGTCAAATTAACCTTGCCTGTGGTGGGTAAACCGCGCCGTTGTAAATACCCCATCGGATCAGCCAAAAAATCCAACAGTTTAATCA
>JAVHRN010000095.1:0-35746 GCA_036171695.1 Gallionella sp. | reverse complement strand
TGCTCACGCTGTGACGGCGTAACAAAAAACGACCAAGCGGACATTTCTACTTGGCGTTGACAATCCAGCCGCCAGTCCTTCACCTCCAGCACCACAATGCCCTGCTGCGGATGCAACGCCACAAAATCAGGATGCCTACCAAATGGCCCAACGGGAATGTTGTGCCACACCCAAGCGTTATCTTCGAGGCAGTCTTTCAAGCGTTCAGCAAGACGCAGCTCGCCGCGTGCATCAAAGCGAGCGGCACCAAGGGAGGGGATTAGAGTGGACATGGGATGAGTGGCGTTTTTTTCCGCTTTTAATCCGCTAGCCCGACGTACACATTTTGCACATCATCATCGCCATCTATCGCGTCCAAAAACTCTTCCACTTCGGCGCGCTCGGCATCATTTAATTTGACGGCATTTTTGGGGCGATAGCCGATTTGTGCGGAGGTAACAGTGAAGCCAAACGCAGGGAGGGCTTTGCACACCGCATCGAGGTCGGTGATGTCGGTGATGAACAACGTCGCGCCTTCTTCGCTGGGTTCAAAATCTTGCGCGCCCGCTTCGATGGCGGCGAGTTCCGCATCACTGTCTTTGTTGACTGGCGTGGCTTCTATCATGCCGACATGATCGAAGTCCCACGCCACCGAGCCTGATGCGCCGAGTTGTCCTTTGCGAAATAACACGCGGATGTTGGGATAGGTGCGATTCACGTTATCGGTTAAACATTCCACAATCACGGGCACTTTGTGCGGCGCGAAGCCTTCATAAATCAAGCGTTCTAGTGCCGCGCCGTCGTCTAATAAGCCCGCGCCTTTTTTGATGGCACGCTCTAAAGTTTCTTTGGGCATGGAGACTTTTTTCGCTTGTTCAACCACGAGGCGCAAGCGCGAATTGGAATCGGGATCAGCACCGCCGCGTGCGGCCACCATAATTTCTTTGGACAGCTTGCCGAAGATTTTTCCTTTAGCGTTCGCTGCGATTTCTTTGTGTCGTGCTTTCCACTGTGCGCCCATGTTGATTCCTATTTGAGTTGATCTGAAATTTTCGAGGGCGCATCTTGCCCTAACTGTTAGCTCGCTTCAATTGCTGACTGGATTTTTTCTCACGGTGTGGCGGCTGAATGCGCTGTTAGCTGCGCAGATAATTTTATTTAAGCGACGCAGAAGTGTTGGCACAGGCAAAACACGCGATGGCGATTGCGCAACATTACGCTCGCCCGATAGACATCGAGTGGGGCAAAGCTGCCGATTTGCGCTAGTATTTGCTGGATAATTAGCGGGTGTTATTGCACACGTTAGTGCGGGGATTTATTTGCTGGCACTTAAACAGCACTGCTAATTGTCGTTCAATTTTTGTCATCCTGGGATACCGCGTTAATCGTCGCATGAAAAATAATCACTATGCCCTACCACGCTTCAGCCGCCGCTTTATACCCATCTGGCGGCGCAATTTTATGGTTTGGAAAAAGATGGCGGGTTCGTCTATTTTGGGACATCTGGCTGACCCAGTAATTTACATGTTGGGCTTGGGGTTTGGCTTGGGCAGCATGTTGCCCAACATCGACGGCATTTCCTACATTACTTTTTTAGCCGCTGGAACGGTGTGTTATAGCACCATGAATACCGCCAGTTTCGAGGCGTTGTATTCGGCTTTTGCGCGTATGCACGAACAGCGCACTTGGGAGGCTATCCTCAACACACCCATCACCTTGGACGACATCGTATTTTCAGAAATGGTGTGGGCGGCGAGTAAAAGTTTGTTGTCGGGATTGGCGGTGCTGGCGGTGATTTGGCTAATGGGATTAACGCACTCGCCAATGTCACTGTGGATTATTCCTTTGGCGTTCTTAGTCGGCCTATGTTTCGCCGCGCTCGGTTTGATTATGACTGCGCTCGCCCCTGGTTATGACTTTTTCATGTACTACTTCACCTTAGTCATCACGCCTATGGTGATATTATGCGGCGTGTTTTTTCCTGTCGCGCAATTACCCGTTTGGCTGCAAAGTGTCTCGGCTTTTTTACCGCTCACCCACGCAGTCAGTCTTGCTCGGCCGCTGTTAAGCAACACCCTCCCGCCGCAATTTATCCTGCATATCGCTGCGCTCATCGCTTATGCCTTATGCGCTTTTTATGTCGCGCTGGTGTTGTTCCGTCGCCGTTTATCTCAATAGGAATTTTTATATGTTATGGCTTAAAGCGTTTCATTTAATTGTGGTGGTAAGTTGGTTCGCGGGCTTGTTTTATTTGCCGCGTATTTTCGTCAATCAAGCCATGGCAACCGAGCCTACCGAAATTGCACGCCTGAAGCTGATGGCGCACAAGCTGTATCGCTTCGTCACACCGATTTCGTGGTTGGTGTTAATTTCGGGGGTGTGGCTGTGGCTAGGCTTTGGCTTTAGCGGCGGCTGGTTACATGCAAAATTATTGTTAGTGTTTTGCTTGTTCGGCTATCACGGCTATTGCGGCAAATTAGTCAAACAATTCGCCGCCGACAAAAATACTCGCAGCCATGTGTTCTATCGTTGGTTCAACGAAGTTCCCGTGCTCATGCTCATCGCCATTGTTATTTTGGTGGTGGTTAAACCGTTCTAGACCCCACCTACTTTACGAACCTCTCAAAATTTATTGTTTGGGATGGAGCGCAAGGAGCCGCGCATAACCAGCGACTTGCCAGCTGGCTGGCTTAGTCGAATGGCTAGTAGTTTTTCCAGCGAATGACGCGGGCATATCAGATTGATAGACTAGGAATGAGCGAGCACGCGACGCAGCGATACGCCCAAACAATAAATTTTAAGAGGTTCACAGATGCCAGATTTTTTTGCCCCCTGCCCACGCGGCCTTGAAGCCATCCTCCACAGCGACCTCGAAACAATGGGCGCGAAAAATGTAAAGACCACCGAGGGTGGCGTACATTTTTTTGGTGATTGGGAAATGTGCTATCGCGTCAATTTAGAAAGCCGCGTCGCCAGCCGCATTTTGTGGCGCGTATGCACCGCCAAATACGCTAGCGAGCAAGATATTTACCAAGCGGCCTACAAGATGCACTGGCAAAACTGGTTCGATGTGTCGCACACCATCCGCGTGCATGTCACCGCAATCCGCTGCCCGCTGAAGAGTTTGGAATTCATCACGCTACTCATCAAAGACGCAGTGTGCGACCGTTTCCGCGAGCATTGCAACGAGCGTCCTAGCGTCAACACGCAAGAGCCAGACATCCGCATCCATACCTTTATCGAAGACGACACCATCATGTTGTATCTCGACACGTCGGGTGATGCGCTGTTCAAACGTGGCGTGCGCATGCACACCAACGAAGCACCGATACGCGAAAATTTAGCGGCAGGTATTTTGCGTTTAAGCGGTTGGCAAGTCGGCACGCCGCTGCTTGATCCGATGTGCGGCAGCGGTACATTTTTGATTGAAGCAGCGCAAATGTCGTTGAACATTCAGCCTGGCATTGCGCGCCGTTTTGGTTTTGAAAATCTCAAAAATTTTGATGCGAAGCTGTGGCAAACCCTGCGCAAAGCCGCCATCGCCGCGCAAATTGCGCCGCATCCTTTAGAAATTTACGGCAGTGATTTATATGGCGATGCGTTGAAAACGGCGCAGCGTAATTTGCAAGATGCGGGCTTAGATGATTGCATCGAGCTCAATCAAGCTAATGTGTTGGAGATTACCGCGCCCGCCGCAGCGGGTACTTTGGTGGCTAATTTACCGTATGGTGAACGGATGGGTGAGCTCGATGAGTTGGCGGCCTTGTATCCAAAATTAGGCGACGCATTAAAGAAAAATTTTGGCGGTTGGACGGCGTATTTATTTACCGCCGACAAGGCCATTTTGAAGCTGATGCGTTTATCGCCATCGCGCCGCACCCCGCTGTTTAACGGTGCGATTGAATGCCGCTTGTTGCAATACAAAATGGTCAGCGGCAGCAACCGTAAAGAGGCCTTAGTCAAATAACGGCAGCGAAAGTAAGACATAAAAAAACCTAGCTGAGCTAGGTTTTTTTATGTCGCGAATGGTTAGGTCATGCGCAAATGATCGGTGCCACTCATCACATCGCGATCCACATTGGTTTTGCTCTCCAGCTTGATACGTAAGCGCAAATCATTCACTGAATCGGCATTTTTTAAGGCCTCTTCATAAGCAATTTTGCCGTCTTCGTAGAGTTTGAACAAAGCACCATCGAAAGTTTCCATGCCGAGCTCGCGTGATTTCGCCATGACGGTTTTAATTGAATTCACTTCGCCCTTGAAAATCAAATCAGCAATTAACGGCGAGTTAAGCAAAATCTCAATCGCCGCCGCGCGCCCTTTGCCGTCTTTGGTCGGAATCAAGCGTTGCGACACCAGCGCTTTGATGTTTAGCGATAAGTCCATCAACAACTGCTCGCGGCGTTCTTCTGGGAAGAAGTTAATGATGCGGTCGAGTGCTTGGTTCGCACTGTTGGCGTGCAAAGTTGCCATACACAAATGCCCTGTTTCGGCAAAAGCCACGGCATATTCCATGGTTTCGCGATCGCGAATTTCACCAATCAAAATGACATCGGGAGCTTGGCGCAAGGTGTTTTTCAGCGCGGCCTCCCAACTTTCGGTATCCACTCCTACTTCGCGATGCGTGATGATGCAATTCTTATGGTCATGCACATACTCAACGGGGTCTTCAATGGTGATGATATGACCGTAGCTATTCTGATTGCGGTGTCCGAGCATCGCCGCCAGCGTGGTCGATTTCCCTGAACCCGTCGCGCCCACCAAAATCACCAAGCCGCGCTTGGTCATCACGATGTCTTTGAGAATCGGCGGCATGTTCATTTCATCCAAATCAGGAATCTTGGTGGTAATGGTACGCAACACCATACCGACACGCTGTTGTTGCAGAAACACATTGACGCGGAAACGCCCAATACCTGGTGGGCTAATCGCGAAATTACATTCGTGATTGGTTTCAAATTCGGCAGCTTGGCGGTCATTCATAATGCTGCGCGCCAGCTCTTGCGTGTGTTGCAGCGTCAGCACTTGGCTAGACACGGGCATGAGCTTACCGTCCACTTTGAACGCGGGCGGGAATCCTGCTGTGACGAATAAATCCGAGGCTTTGCGCGCAATCATGCCGCGCAATAAATTATGTACTAGCTCGGTGGCCTGATCTCTTTCCATGCTGCAACTCCTTGTTAATGTTATGCGCCAGGGAACATATCTTTATTCATCGCCTTGCCGCGCGCTTCGGTGTTGCTAATCACGCCACTCTTAACCAAGTTGGTTAAGCATTGGTCTAGCGTTTGCATCCCCATGCCTTGCCCAGTTTGTATCGCAGAATACATTTGCGGCACTTTGGCTTCACGGATTAAGTTACGAATTGCTGGGGTACACAGCATAATTTCGTGCGCCGCGACGCGCCCTGTGCCATCTTTAGTTTTAAGCAAAGCCTGTGAAATCACCGCACGCAGCGATTCCGACAACATCGCGCGCACCATTTCTTTTTCATCGGCTGGGAATACGTCGATGATACGATCGATGGTCTTGGCCGCCGAGCTAGTGTGCAACGTACCAAACACCAAATGCCCCGTTTCCGCTGCCGTCATCGCCAAGCGAATCGTTTCCAAATCGCGCATTTCACCGACCAGAATCACATCGGGATCTTCACGCAAGGCGGAGCGCAGCGCGTTGTTAAACGACAGCGTATGTGGGCCAACTTCGCGTTGGTTAATCAAACATTTTTTGCTTTCGTGGACAAATTCAATCGGGTCTTCCACGGTCAGAATATGACCCATTTCTTTTTCGTTGATGTAATTCACCATCGCCGCCAGCGTGGTCGATTTACCCGAACCTGTTGGTCCTGTGACCAACACCAAGCCGCGTGGCGTATCGGAAATATCGGTGAAAATTTTTGGGGCCTTCAAATCTTCCAACGTTAAAACCTTGGAAGGAATGGTACGCAATACTGCTGCCGCACCGCGTTGTTGCACAAACGCATTCACACGAAAACGTGCCAGACCGGGAATCTCAAAGGAAAAATCGACTTCTTTATTTTCTTCGTAATGCTTGCGCTGACCGTCATTCATAATGTCGTAAATCAACCCGTGCACTTCTTTATGTTCCATCGGCGGGAGGTTGATGCGGCGCATATCGCCGTGTACGCGGATCATCGGTGGCAAGCCTGAAGACAGATGCAAATCGGAGGCCTTGTTCTTCACGCCAAAAGCGAGCAGCTCGGTGATATCCATTATAATTCCCTATTTTTAGAGCGGCTCTATGCCGCGTGAGTAAAGGTCAAACAAGGCGCGGATTATGACGACAATCGCCTCCAACTTGCAAGCTGTGAATGAGGCAATTCACCATGCTGTAACACAGGCAAAACGTAGCCAAACATCGCTTAAATTATTGGCCGTGAGCAAAACTTTTCCTGCTGATGCGGTGCGCGCTGCCTATCTCGCAGGACAGCGCGCCTTTGCCGAAAATTATGTGCAAGAAGCCGTGGATAAAATCGCCGCACTGCAAGATTTACCGCTCGAATGGCATTTTATTGGACCGATACAAAGTAATAAAACTCGCCTCATCGCGGAAAACTTTGCGTGGGTGCATAGCGTGGATAGATTAAAAATTGCCGAACGATTATCGGCACAACGGCCGTTAAATTTACCGCCCTTGCAAATTTGCTTACAAGTCAACATCAGCGATGAAGCCAGTAAAAGCGGGGTTTTTGCCGCTGACGCACTCCCGCTGGCAAGGCAGTTAGCGCGTTTACCCAATCTTAAATTGCGCGGCTTGATGGCTGTCCCCGCCGCCAGCGACGATGTCGCGGTGCAACGCGCCGCCTTTGCTAAGTTACGCGAATTGCGTGACACCCTAACCCAACATGGCATACCACTCGACACTTTGTCGATGGGTATGTCGCACGACTTTCCCGCCGCCATTGCAGAAGGCGCAACCCTGCTGCGCATCGGCTCGGCTATTTTTGGCAATCGTTTTTACTCTAAGGAAACTGTATGAAAATTTGTTTTATCGGCGGCGGCAACATGGCAACCGCCCTTATTGGCGGCTTATTGGCACAGGGCACGAAGGCGGATGAGTTAAGCGTAGTGGAAATTAACGCCGACAATCGCGCGCGTTTAACAACCGATTTTGGCGTGCGCTGCACGGCCGAATTAGCGACTGGCATTGCGGGTTGCGACACCATCGTGTTAGCGGTGAAGCCGCAGCAATTACAACCAGTCGCGCAACAACTCGCGCCCTTATTAACGAGACAACAGCTACTACTCTCGATTGCGGCGGGCATACGCGCTGCCGACTTAGCACGCTGGAATCAAAGCACGGCGGTGGTGCGTGCCATGCCCAACACCCCCGCGCTGATTCAAGCGGGCATGACAGGTTTATTTGCTTTAGCCGATGTCGCGCCTGCACAACGCCATCAAGCCGAACAAATTTTAGCGGCTGTTGGCAAAACCTTATGGGTGCAAGACGAAGCTAAGTTAGATGGCGTAACGGCCATTTCGGGCAGTGGGCCAGCCTATGTTTTTTATCTCATCGAAGCCTTGCAAGCGGCTGCGCTGGAGCTGGGATTTAATGCCGCCGAGGCACGCCTGTTAAGCCAACAAACATTTTTGGGCGCGGCACAACTCGCGCAGGCCAGTGCCGACGAAGTGGCGGTATTGCGCCAACGCGTCACCTCCAAAAATGGCACGACTGAGCGTGCTCTGTTGAGTCTAGAAGCCAATCAGGTCAAGCAACATCTGATTGCCGCTGCCCATGCTGCGGCTGCGCGCTCGCGTGAAATGGGCGACGAATTAGGGCAAGCAACATGATCAACGACACCCTGCAACTGCTGCTAGACGTTTTCGTACAAGGCTTTGCGGGCGTGTTGCTGGCGCGTTTTTTATTGCAAACATTGCGCGCCCCGTTGCGCAATCCACTCGGCACAGCAGTGATGTCGCTGACCAACTTCGTCGTATTGCCGACGCGCCGCTATGTACCAGCGGTGCGCCAATTAGATACCGCAACCTTGCTATTGGCGATCTTGGTGATGATGCTGTATGTCGCATCGCTATTAGGCTTGCGCGGCATGGTCACTTTTTCGCTGCTGGGCTTATTCGCGCTCAGTCTGGTGAATCTACTCATCCTTGCGGTGTACTTTTTAATTGCGGCACTAATCGCGCAAGCGGTGTTGTCTTGGACGAATCCGCACACGCCGTTAGCCCCGATTTTGCATAGCATCACGCAACGTTTTTTAACGCCAATTCAACGCATCGTTCCGCTCATCGGCAACCTTGATTTAGCCCCGCTGGTGTTGCTCGTGCTATGCCAAATCGTGCTGCGCATACCGCTCGTGCTATTAGAAAACTTGGCACAGCGTTTACTCTAATATCCGCCAGCCAAAAATGCCGCGCGGTGGCAACTTGTCAGTCGGGATTTATCCCGACTGTTTAATGTTAAGAAATGGAAACTATGAAAATCGCAACATGGAATGTGAACTCGTTGAAGGTGCGGCTGCCGCATGTGCTGGACTGGCTGGCGAAAAATCCAATCGAGGTGTTGTGTTTGCAAGAAACCAAGCAACAAAACGAAGATTTTCCGCACGCAGAGTTGTTGGCGGCGGGTTATCACAGCGCGTTTAGCGGGCAAAAAACCTATAACGGCGTGGCGATTTTGAGCACTCAGCCGATGAGCGATATTCAATTTGGTATCCCCAATTATGTCGATGAACAAAAGCGCGTCCTCAGTGCCACGATTAACGGCGTGCGCGTGGTGTGCGTGTATGTGCCAAATGGACAAGAGATTGATTCAGATAAGTATTACTACAAGCTGGGTTGGCTGGCGGCGTTGCGTGAGTGGCTGCGCGAGGAATTGCTGCGCTATCCGAATTTAGTAGTGTTGGGCGATTACAACATCGCCCCAGAAGATCGCGATGTACACGACCCAGTGTTGTGGCAAGGCAGTATTTTGGTCAGCGAGGCGGAACGGATTTTGTATCGTAAGCTGCTGGAAATCGGTTTGCACGACAGCTTTAGATTGTTCGAGCAAGCCCCAAAAGCCTTTAGTTGGTGGGACTATCGCATGATGGCATTTCGTCGCAATCACGGTGTGCGCATCGATCATATTTTGTTGAGTACGCCACTGCTCGCCACTTGCACGAGTTGCATCATCGACAAAGAACCGCGCAAAAAGGAACGTCCTTCTGACCACACCCCAGTGATAGCCGAGCTTGCCGTTTAGCGGATGACGATTGAACCTTATCGGAAAGCCTCGCTCTCAATCCCGCGTGGCAGATTGCTGTGCTAGCATCCGCCCGCTTTAATTTTATCCACGACCCGAAAGGTTAAACAATATGAAGAAGAGTTTATCGACAATCGCAGTTTTAGCCTGTTTCGCAACATCAGCTTCCGCAGCAACGATCAATATGGCTAACTTAGGTGGTGGCGCGGCTGGACAAGCACAGTTCCGCGCTTTCTCTGAAGATATGGGCGCAGCCCTGAGCTACAAAGGTGTTACCCCACCAACCGCGTTAGGCGTAACTGGCTTCGACATCGGTGTAGAAGTCACCGCCTCACAATTGCAAAGCCAAGCGTTCAAAACCGTGAGCGGCACCAGCACCACCACCTTGCCTATCCCTAAGTTGCATGTTGCAAAAGGTTTGCCGATGGGCTTTGACGTAGCGGCTTTTTATGCGGCTGTACCCACCACTAACATCCACTTGTATGGCGCGGAATTGCGCTACGCGATTATCGACGGCGGTCTCACTATGCCTGCGGTGGGTGTGCGCGGTTCGTTCAGCAAACTGGCGGGCGTGAACGGTTGGGATTTGAACACTAAGGGCTTGGATATTTCGGTCTCTAAAGGTTTCTTGATGTTCACCCCTTATGCTGGTATCGGTAAAGTGTGGAGCAACAGTACCGCCGCGCCTTTCACAGCAGAATCATTCAGCCAAAACAAAATTTTTGCAGGCTTGAATGCCAATATGGGTCTGACTAACTTGGCGTTTGAATACGACAAAACGGGTTCTGTGCCTTCCTACAGCGCAAAATTGGGCTTCCGTTTCTAAGCGTATTTAAGCAATAAAAAAGCCACCGTAACAGGTGGCTTTTTTATTGCTACTGGCAAAACAACAGGGCGCGCAATTTTAGTTGCGCGCCCTGTTGTTTTAGCGGGATGTGCTCCGCCTAATGACTTATTACAAGCTGTAGTACATGTCGAACTCAACAGGGTGAGTAGTCATGCGCATACGTGTAACTTCTTCCATCTTCAAGGTGATGTAAGCGTCGATAAAGTCGTTCGAGAACACGCCACCACGGGTCAAGAATTCGCGATCTTTGTCCAGCGCGTTCAAGGCTTCATCGAGTGAAGTACAAACGGTTGGGATTTTTGCGTCTTCTTCAGGTGGCAAGTCGTACAAGTTTTTATCGGCTGGATCGCCAGGGTGAATCTTGTTTTGAATCCCATCCAAGCCCGCCATCATCAAGGCCGCAAAGCACAAGTATGGGTTAGCAGAAGGATCGGGGAAACGTGTTTCGATACGACGGGCTTTGTCGCTGGCAACGTGAGGAATACGAATTGAAGCCGAACGGTTTTTAGCCGAATAAGCCAACTTGGTTGGTGCTTCGTAATGAGGCACCAAACGTTTGTAGGAGTTCGTACCAGGATTGGTAATCGCGTTCAAAGCCTTAGCGTGTTTGATGATACCGCCGATGTAGTACAGAGCCGTTTCTGACAAGCCGGCATAGCCGTTACCCGCAAACATGTTTTTGCCATCTTTCCAGATAGATTGATGTACGTGCATACCTGAACCGTTGTCGCCAACGATAGGTTTAGGCATAAAAGTCGCTGTTTTGCCGTATTGATGTGCGATGTTAAACACTACATATTTCAGGGCTTGAGTTTGATCGGCGCGACGTACCAAAGTATTGAACTTTGTGCCGATTTCGCATTGACCCGCATTCGCCACTTCGTGGTGATGCACTTCAACTTCGATGCCGATGTCTTCCAACGCCAAGCACATTGCGGCGCGGATGTCGTTCAAGCTATCGACTGGAGGAACTGGGAAGTAACCGCCTTTTACGGTTGGGCGATGGCCAGTGTTGCCGCCATCAAATTTGTCGCCAGTTGACCAAGCGGCTTCTTCAGAATTGATTTTGCTAGAACAGCCCGACATGTCGATGCTCCATTGCACAGAATCAAAGATAAAGAATTCTGGTTCTGGACCAAAGAATGCGGTGTCGCCAATGCCAGTCGAACCCAAATACGCTTCAGCGCGTTTGGCAATCGAACGTGGATCGCGGTCGTAACCTTTACCATCAGTAGGATCAACCACGTCACAGGTGATTACCATAGTGACTTCGTCCATGAAAGGGTCGATATATGCGGTGTCAGGTTGGGGCATCAACAACATGTCGGAGGCTTGAATGCCTTTCCAGCCACCAATAGAAGAGCCGTCAAAAGCGTGACCATCTTCAAATTTGTCCATGAATACATATTTAGCAGGAACGCCAACATGGTGTTCTTTACCGCGTGTATCGGTAAAACGGAAATCGACAAACTTAACGTCGCGATCTTTAATCATTTGCAATACATCTTTAGCTGTCATCGCCATCACACTCTCCTAAGAAAAATCATCATCAAAAAACGGGGGGGTAAAACTAGGCAGTACTTGAGCAGTTTGTATGCCAGCACCGCCTTGCTCGCAATCGCGCATTCTGCCATAAGCCCGTGCCTAGGCGTAGCAAAAAATTGCACTAAAACAAGGCGCGAGGTGGCTGATGCGCACTATTTTTGGGCGCACGCCACCAAAATGCTACGAAACACGGTATTGCCTTGCGTTAGCTCATCGCAGCGCGCTTGCAAGGCAGCGGCATGTGCGAAATTGGCGGCGAGATAAATTTCCGCATCAATGCGTCCATCTAAATAATGAAACACCAGTCGTTGCTGCAACAGTTCAGGCATAGCTAAAGCGTTGGCGAGCTGTTGCAGCAAGGCTGCGCGATTAGGCAACTGCACGTTGGGTTTGGCTTGCATGTCATCTTCTGGATCAATATGCACCATCACATCCAGCACATGATGGGCATTCAACACCGCGTTGCGCGCCGCCTCAGCGATGTAATGCCCTTCCGATACGCTAACTTTGGGATCAACAATAATGTGCGCATCGACCAGCGCGTTGTCGGCCATTTTGCGCGTGCGCAAATCATGCAAGCTGCGCACGCCTGGGGTCGCTAGTAGCGTGGCACGAATCGCCGCGACCTCGCCCTCATCCAAGCCCGTATCCACTAATTCTTGCAAGGCTTCATAAGCGAGCTTCGCACCCATATGCGCAATCATCACGCCAACCACCGCTGCCGCGACTAAATCCAGAAAGGTGTAGCCCAACAAATTGCCCACAATACCGACCACCACCACCAACGATGACGCAGCATCAGAGCGCGCATGCCACGCATTCGCCACCAACATTTGCGAGCGCACCCGTTTGGCCACTGCCAACATGTAACGGAACATGCCTTCTTTGGCGATTAGCGCAACCACGGCAACACCTAGTGCGATGGGGCTGACCGCCAACACTGCTTGCGGATGTTGCAAGCGCAGTGCGGCGGCGACCAACAAGCCCACGCCTAAGCCCGCCAGCAATAAGCCCAAAATCAACGTCGCGGCGGTTTCGATGCGCGCGTGTCCGTAGGGGTGTTCGGCATCCGCGTGTTTGTTGCCGTGACGATTGGCGAACAGCACCAAAATATCGGACAGTAAATCGGCGAGGGAATGCAGCCCATCGGCCATCAAGGCTTGCGAATGCGCGAAAAATCCGCCCAGCACCTGAAAAAAAGTCAGCAACAAATTGATGGCGATGCTCACCCAAGTGGAGCGTTGCGCAGCGGCATAGCGTTCAGGATGAGCCGGTTCAAAGGCTTCGTGGTGGGCGTGTCCGTGGTGATGACCGTGACTGTGATTTTTCATAAAAAGTGGGCTAGTATGCAAAGCAGCCGCGCAGCATATCACTTGCGCATAACCGATTAAAGAATCCTAAACGAGACTCGCCATGACCACTATTTCTGCCACCTTAGCGACTGCACAAGCCCGCGCTAAACAAGCTAACTTGCCTTACCAAGGCGCACTCACTCCCACCGAAGCACAACACATTTTGCAGTCCGCACCAAGCGCAAAAATCGTCGATGTGCGCACTCGCGCTGAGCTCGATTGGGTGGGGCGAATCGCGGGCTCAGTTGAAATTGAATGGCTGACGTATCCTGGCATGAAAGCCAATGAGCATTTTTTAACGCACTTGCAACAGCAAGTCGAAAAGGAAGCCCTCGTGTTATTTATCTGTCGTAGTGGCGGACGTTCCCATGCCGCCGCACTTGCCGCCACGCAAGCGGGCTACACCACCTGCTACAACGTCTTAGAAGGTTTTGAAGGCGATGTCGATGCCAATAAACAGCGCAATAAAATCAGTGGCTGGCGCGCCGCAGGACTGCCTTGGATACAAAGCTAAGCTGGGCAAAACTTTAGCAACGCGATGAAAAATTGAACTCGGTCGTCTGCATGGCGACCGAGTTCTTTTAGGCGCACCAACATTGCTAGTCTTGATAGTCCACCGTAAGCGGCGCGTGGTCGGAAAAGCGTTCGGCTTTATAGATGCTGGCAGCGGTGGCGCGGTGTGCGATAGCGGGCGTAGCAATTTGGTAATCGATGCGCCAGCCCACGTCTTTTGCCCACGCCTGACCGCGATTTGACCACCAAGTGTAAGCCTCCAGTTTGGGATGGATTTTTCTAAACACATCGACCCAGCCGACTTCATCAAAAAGTTGCGTCAGCCAAGCGCGTTCTTCGGGCAGAAAGCCTGAATTTTTCTTGTTGCCTTTCCAGTTTTTCAAATCCAATTCGTGATGCGCAATGTTCCAGTCGCCGCAAATAATTACTTCGCGTCCAGTCGCACGCAAGGCTTGTAAATGCGGCATAAACGCTGCCATAAAGGCAAATTTTACCGCCTGCCGCTCTTCGCCACTCGACCCCGATGGAAGGTATAGAGACACCACGCTGTAGTCGGCGTAATCGGCTTGAATATAACGCCCCTCAGCATCAAATTCGGCGATGCCTAAACCGATGGTGACGGAGCGCGGTTTAACGCGGCTGTAAATGCCCACGCCGCTGTAGCCTTTTTTTTCGGCGTAATGAAAATCACCAAAGTAGCCTAAAGGCGCGAGCATCTCGGCAGTCATATCGGCGGCTTGGGCTTTGAGTTCTTGCAAACAAATCACATCGGCGTTTTGCTGCGCAAGCCAAGCGTAAAAGCCTTTACTGCTGGCGGAGCGAATGCCGTTTAGGTTGACAGAAATGATGCGCATAAGGGCTAGAAGAAGAGCAAACCACCATTATAATGCACGCCATTTTTCTATCTATACTGTTTACTATGTTTAATTTTCGCGCTGACTTTATTCGTTTTGCTGTGGCACAAAAAGTATTGTGTTTTGGCGATTTTCAAACCAAGGCGGGACGCTTATCGCCGTACTTTTTTAATGCGGGACTATTCAATGACGGCGCATCGCTACATAAGCTCACGCAGTTTTACGCACAAGCGATTACAGCCGCAGATGTGCCATTCGATATGCTGTTTGGTCCAGCTTATAAAGGTATCCCGCTGGCCGCTGGCACAGCAATTGCTTTAGCTCAGCAAGGTCGCAATGTGCCATACGCGTACAACCGCAAAGAAGCGAAAGATCATGGCGAAGGCGGCACGATTGTTGGCGCAAAACTGGCGGGGCGGGTGCTGATTATTGATGATGTGATTTCGGCCGGCACTTCAGTGCGTGAATCCATTGAGATTATTCGTGCAGCGGGCGCACAACCTTGTGCAGTGGTGATTGCTTTGGATCGCATGGAACGGGGATTGGGTGAATTATCAGCCGTACAAGAAGTGGCACAAATGTATCAAATTCCGGTTATTAGCATCGCGACCTTGGATGATTTATTAGGCTTTTTACATGGCGAACCACAACTACAAGCACACTGCGTTGCCACTGAAACATATCGCAAACAATATGGAGTGTCTTATGCGTAAATTATTTTTGGCAGCAGCCTTGACGACGGTGTACTTGCCCGCTCAGGCGCAAATGTATAAATGGCAAGACGACAAAGGCGAGACGCATTACGGCGAAACCATGCCAGCGGAATACGCCAACAAAGATCGTTCAGAGTTGAGTAAAACTGGGCGTGTGATAAAAAAAACTGAGGTGCTGACACCCGAAGAGCGTCAAGCGAAGGCAATACAAGATGCCAAAGTACGCGCTGCACTAGAAGCGGAAAAGGTCAGTAAGCAACGCGATAAATCGTTATTGAACACTTACAGTAACGAGAAAGAAATTGAACTATCGCGCCAACGCAACACCCAGCAAGTGGACATTCGCATCGACAGCACCAATAGATTGCTAGCCGATGCGAATAAAACTTTAGCCGACTTGCAAAAATCAGTGGATGCCAAAACTCGCGCTAAACAAAGCATAGATGCCTACACCAAAGAGGATTTGTTAGATGCCCAAGCGTCCGTTGCTAAACTCTCGGCAAAATTAGAAGGTTTCAAGCAAGACAAAGCGCGCTTGGAAGCTAAATTTGCAGCGGACTTGGCGCGTTACAAAGTGCTAACAGGTAAGTAATCTCTGCGATTACAAGCTGACAAACTTATCACTGTCAGCTTGATAAGCCAGCAACTGCCCCGATTCAATATCAAAATACCAGCCGTGCAAAGCTAACTTACCACTTGCCACGCGCTCGGCTATCCAGCTAAACGAACGTAAATTGCGCAACGACACCACAATGGCGCGTTGCTCACATTCGCGCTGCTGCACTTCCGCGCTAGCATCGGAAAACTCTTGCTTCACTTGCAAACGCGCGGCTTCTACCAAGCGCATCCAATCGTCGAGGTAGGAATTAGGCTGATCGTGCCCTGCCGTGTGCAGCAAATTATGGATGCCGCCGCAATGCGCATGACCTAACACCACAATATGCTCGACAGCTAAATTGCACACTCCATATTCCAGTGCAGCGGTGGTGCCGTGATGCCCCATCCGATCTTCAGCGGGCGGTACCAGATTCGCCACGTTGCGGATTACAAATAAATCACCTGGGGCACAATCAAAAATCAAGGCGGGATCAACGCGGGCATCGCAGCAGCCGACCACCATTACTTTAGGTGTTTGTCCTTGTTCGACCAAGTTGCGATACAGCACATCGTCGCGTGAAAAATGATTGCGGCGAAACCGCGCAAAACCTTCTATAAGCTGGGTTTGCGCGCTCATGCACCGAGTAAACGACGTTGTGCTTCGCGATATTTTGCAGCGGTTTTTGCTAGCACATCCGCAGGAATGCGCGGTGCAGGAGCTTGTTTATTCCAACCCGATGACTCCAACCAGTCGCGCACAAATTGCTTATCAAAACTGGGCGGATTGCTGCCCACTTGATATTCATCCGCTGGCCAAAAACGCGATGAATCAGGCGTTAAGGCTTCGTCGATTAAATACAACGTACCCGCTGCATCCGTGCCAAATTCAAACTTGGTATCGGCGATGATAATGCCCTTGCTCAAAGCGTAATCAGCGGCGGCAACATACAAGGCAACGGTTGCATCACGCACTTTTTCTGCCATCTCGCGACCTAACAACTGCACGGCTTGTTGATATGAAATGTTCTCGTCGTGATCGCCTACCGCCGCTTTGGTGGAAGGCGTAAATAATGGCTCAGGTAATTTTTCCGCTTCGCGTAAACCTGCTGGCAACGCCAGTCCGCAAATCGTGCCAGTCTTTTGATAATCCTTCCAACCTGAACCAACCAAATAGCCACGCACAATCGCTTCGATGGGCAACGGTGTGAGTTTTTTGGTAACAAACGCACGGTCTTGCACTTGCGCAATGTCTGCCGCGCCTTTAACCACAGACTCAGGCGCGATGCCGCTTAAATGGTTAGGGATAATGTGCTGCAATTTCGCAAACCAAAAATTCGATACAGCGGTGAGTACCTTGCCTTTACCAGGAATAGGGTCGTCCAAAATCACATCAAACGCCGATAACCGATCGGTTTGTACAATCAATAAATGTTGCGCATCGACCGCATATAAATCGCGCACTTTGCCCCGATGCAACAAGGGCAAGCTGGTCAAATTAGATTCATGCAAAGCATTCATAGTGCATCCTTTTCTAGATAGTCAAAAGCGAGGACTGGCCTCGCTTTTGCTTTGATACTAATCAGCCCAAGTCGCGCACGTCGGATTGGAATCCAACCTACAAAGCAGGCAATGTCGTGACGGCAATTTGCTCGGCTTGCTGAGCGCGATAGGCACGCAGATTGTCAGCCAATTTTTGGTCTTGCAACGCCAGCATGGATACCGCAAACAACCCTGCATTCGCCGCACCCGCTTCACCAATCGCAAACGTCGCAACGGGAATACCTTTCGGCATTTGCACGATAGACAGCAACGAATCCATGCCTTTTAGATACTTAGAAGGCATCGGCACACCTAACACTGGCAGCGTGGTTTTACCTGCAATCACGCCTGCCAAATGTGCCGCGCCACCCGCACCTGCGATGAAACATTGCACGCCTTGTTCTATCATTTCGGCCATGTAGCTGAACAACAAATCAGGCGAGCGATGCGCAGAAATCACGCGTGCGTCATAGCTCACGCCGAAGTCCTGCAAAGCACGCGCCGACTGCTGCATCACGTCCCAGTCATTGGCACTGCCCATAATGATAGCGACTTGCGTAGCCATGTTATTTGCCTGCGTGGTAACCGACGATACGGTCAACTTCGTTCTTAGAACCTAAAATTACAGGCACACGTTGATGCAGACCTTCGGGTTGCAATTCCATAATGCGTTTACGGCCAGTAGAAGACACGCCGCCTGCTTGTTCAACAATAAACGACATCGGATTGGCTTCGTACATGATGCGCAATTTGCCCGCTTTAGTAGGATCTTTAGTATCAAATGGATACATAAACACACCACCACGGCACAAGATACGATGTACTTCGGCAACCATAGAAGCCACCCAACGCATGTTGAAATTCTTTTCACGACCGCCGTCTTTGCCTTTTACGCATTCTTCAACGTAACGTTGCACAGGTTCTTCCCAATAGCGACGGTTCGACATATTGATGGCGAATTCTGCGGTGTCAGCAGGAATCATCATGTCAGGGTTAGTTAAAACAAATTCGCCTGTGTTGGTGTCCAGCGTAAAGCCGTTGACACCATGACCTGTGGTCAACACCAGCATGGTTGAAGAGCCATACAGCGCATAGCCTGCACACACTTGTGTTACGCCAGGTTGCAAAAAGTCTTTCGCGACTGGCTTGTCGTTTGGAGAAACCAAAATCGAGAAAATCGTACCGACTGAAATGTTCACATCGACGTTTGATGAGCCATCCAATGGGTCGTAAACCAGCAAGTATTTACCGCGTGGATAAGCGTTAGGAATTTCATAAGGATCGTCCATTTCTTCAGATGCTAACCCTGCGCAATGTCCCGCCCATTGGTTGCCTTGAGTGAAAATGTCGTTGGTTACGATGTCCAATTTCTTTTGTGTTTCGCCTTGGATATTTTCGCTGCCTGCGCTACCCATCATGCCGACAAACGCGCCGCGATTTACTGCGGTAGCGATTTTGCGGCAGGCTGCGGTAATGTTTTCCATCAAACCGACGATGTCATGCCCGCCGTATTTGCGTTGTTCTTCTTGCATAAATTGAATCACATCCATGTGCTGCTCCTTATAAGTATTGATAAAAAAGTTTTGCAAAAAATCGACGCGTGATTCTACAGGATTTAGCTGCTTGCCTTGCGTTATTTGGTCAAGGCAATAAATAGTTCGGGCAAGCGTTCGGGTAACTGCTCAACCTTATCCACGATGGTGTAGTGCTTGCCAAAAATATCACTCACATATTCATCTGCCTTGGGATCAAGGTTGATGCAATAGCTGTAAATCCCTTGCTGATCGAGCTCTTGCACCGCCATGTGCGCATCTTCAATCAACAATTTGCCATCATGGCTATCAATATCGGCAGGCTCGCCATCGGTCAGCACCAACAGCAATTTCTTGTCGGCTTGTTGTTGCTCTAAATAGTGCCCGGCGTGGCGCATGGCCGCGCCCATGCGCGTCGAGTATTCCGCTGCCATGCCTGCGATGCGGCCTTTGACTGCGTCGCCCCAATCCTCGCTAAAGCCTTTGATATGCAAATAACGCACGTCGTGGCGAGTGTTGGAATGAAAGCCCGCAATCGCAAACGGATCGCCTAATTGCTCAATTGCCCAAGACAAAATTGCCACCGCTTCTTGGCTCAATTCTAAAATGCTTTGATTGCAACCCGCTGCTTTTTGATTCAACGATTCAGACAAATCCACCAGCAACATCACCGCGATATTGCGCCCGTCATTGCGATGGCTCATGTTGATGCGTGGGTCAGGTTGCGCGCCGCTCTTGTAGTCAATCAGCGAACGAATTGCCACATCCAAGTCCAGCTCACTGCCTTCTTCTTGATAACGAATCCGCACTTTGTCTTGCGGCTTGAGCAAGTCCAACATTTTTTTCAGGCGTTTCGCCAAGCCTGCATGTTTCGCCAGTAACGCGTCGATGTCGGCAGGCTTGCCCGACGGATGGGCGCGCTCATACACGCTTGCCCAATCGGGGCGATAGCTGCTGTTGCTGTAATCCCATTCGGGATAATGGCGCGGCGGCAGCCCGATTATTTCTTCTTGCTTGGCTTCAGCGGGCGTATCGCTAGAGGCGGCTTCATCTTCTTCGGCTTCGATGAATTGCCACAAATGCCGATTGTCATCGCGGTAATCGACTTCGGTATCGGTGAAGTGAACTTGCGCAGCCGAATCGTTGGGCATACGCGATTTGGCAATGAAAGAAATGGCAATGTCCGCCATCGCAGCGGTGTTGCTGTCGTCCGCTGCCATGACCAAATTAAAGCGGCGCACGCAGTCGAGGATATGCGGATTTTGATACAGATGCTGTGGATCGAGAAGGGCGCGCGACAACATCGCTAAGCGATGACGAATGCCTGATTCATGCGCGTAATCCACCGCGTCTTCACGCGGTACAGGATGCAATGCCATAAAAGTTGCACGCAAGCCTGGGTACTCGCGCATGGCTAAAAATTCCACCCGTGAGTCTTCCAAAATCTCAATCGCATTGCGTTGAAATGGGCTGAAATTGTCCGCGATAATCGCGCGACTCCAACGCCGATGTGCCGCGATATGCGCCAGCGCGGCGCGATAACGTGTAAGCCCGCTAACAACCAGCCCTTCCGTAGGAAGACGGTCGTCCTTTCTCCCGTCTTGCGGGGGAAAGTTAGATAGGGGGTGAGGGAGCACAAGGTCGTCATACACATCCGGCAAACGGATGCCTTGCGCATCAAAATAAGGCTGGGCTTTAGCTTGTTGATCGAAGATTTGCGAATACGGGATTAACAGCTCTGGGTCTTGCCACAGCGCGCGCATATACAAATCTAGCTTGCGCTCGTTATTCAGCAACAACGTGCCGTGCCGTTCGCGCTGCAACACCGCGCGACTGTCCGCCGACTGCAAGGTGAAATACTCGATTTGACGTTCGGGGTGATGGTTGTAATAACGCACCCCGTAGTCCATCCAGTTACGCAATCCCGCCAGCGACAGCAAGGTCAACAAGCGCGGTGATTGGGCTAAGAAATCAGGCAAGCCTGGACTAGCAAAAGTCTTGTGGATGCCATGCACCGAGCCCGTGCTGCGCTCCATAAAATCCAACACCAAATCGAGATAATGACGAATTTGTTCAGCAGACTGCAAGCGTTCTGCAACCGCATGTAAATTTTGCAACAGCGGCACAATCGCCTTGCCGTTAGGCGACTTCCAGATCACTTTGATGCACGCCATGACGGGTGCAATCACCTCTTCGCCGAGCAACTCGCAAGTGGCAGGCATGGTTTCCATAAACACAATCATCGCTTCTACGCCATGCCCCATCTTGCCTAGGAAGCGCGCACTTTCTAAGTATTCCTGCAAGCCAGACTCGGAAAAAATCGCCAAGGCTTGCGGCATGGTTTGCACAAAAATCGGCGGCACTTGCTTAAAGCCGCAGGCGAGCTGCTGCCAGTAACGGTCTAATTCAGGTGGGATTATCGGGGTTTGCATAGCGGCTCCTGTGGGTGCGTAGGGATACGCACCCAACCATAGTGTCGGTGCGCATCACGCTGCACCGACGAGGTAATGCGATTTAGGCAAAGCTCGCGTCAATGGCGTGATCGAGCGTGTCACGGATGTCGGCATCGTCGGTAATCGGACGCACCAACGCCATACGGCATGCGGCACGCGGCGCAACTCCGCCCTTAATCAAAGTTGCTGCGTACACCAGCAAACGAGTGGAAATCCCTTCATCCAAACCATGTCCTTTGAGATTGCGTGCCACTGCGCCGATTTTTACCAGCTTGGCGGCAAGCTCCACTTCGATGCCTGTTTCGGTACTCAAAATTTGAGTTTCCGTGTCCGCGCTGGGGTAATCAAACTCAAAGCCAGTGAAGCGTTGTTTGGTCGATTGCTTCAAGTCTTTCATCAAACTTTGATAGCCAGGGTTGTACGAAATCACCAACTGAAAATCAGCATGCGCTTCAATCAGCTCGCCCTTCTTATCCAATGGCAAAGTGCGACGGTGATCGGTCAGCGGGTGGATCACCACGGTGGTGTCTTGACGCGCTTCGACGATTTCATCGAGATAGCAAATTGCGCCAATGCGCGCCGCGATGGTGAGCGGGCCATCCAACCAGCGCGTGCCGTTGGCATCCAACAAATAACGCCCGACCAAATCGCTGGCAGTCATATCTTCATTACACGCCACGGTAATCAGCGGCTTGTTTAATTTCCACGCCATGTATTCAACAAAGCGCGATTTACCGCAGCCTGTTGGACCTTTTACCATCACGGGCAAACGCGCGTTATACGCGGCTTCGTACAACTCAACTTCGTCGCCTTGCGCTTGGTAGAACGGTTGTTTGGCTACTTTGTATTGGTCGATATTCGTCATGTGGCTCTCCAAAAAATACGCGATTGATAAGGGAAAAAACTGAACAGCTGGTTATTTGAAGCCTCTGCCAAAATTGCACTCACATAGAATTTAATTTTGGCAAAAGCCGCTAAGAAAACGCCCCAGCAAGTGGGGCGATTTTCACTGCAAATTACAACTAGGCTTACTTATGTACGCCCAGTTTTTCGCGCCAACCTGGGAACAGTTTGTCGGAATCTTTAGGGAACGATTCAAACGCACGAGCGAACTCTTTGTGTTCCTTAGCGTAGGCAATCGGATCTGCACCTTCTTTCCAGCAGTTATAAGCCTGACGCAAAGAAATCGCGCCTGCTGCGGGAGAGTCGATGTGGCCGTAAGAGCCGCCACCAGCGGTGTTGATAACGTTGCCGTGACCCAAGTTCTTGAAGAAGCCAGGCAAACGCAGTGCGTTCATCCCGCCAGAAACGATAGGGGCTGTTGGTTTCATGCCATACCATTTTTGGAAGTAGATTGGACCTTGGCACTCATCGCGTTCGATCATGTAAGCGATGATCTTGTCGTCGCCTTCACCTTCCATTTTGCCGTAACCCATCGTACCCACGTGGATACCAGAAGCACCTTGCAGACGGCTCATCTTGGCCAACACAAACGCGGTGTAACCACGTTTAGCAGAAGGCGAAGTCACCATACCGTGACCAGCGCGGTGGTAGTGCAAGAACTGACTTGCGTATTGACGACGTGCAGTGGTAATCATGCCAGGGCCGCCCACGAAACCGTCCACCAAGAACGCCAATTTATCGGCATCAGGACCAAATGTTTCCAGTGCGAAATCAGCACGAGCACACATTTCATAATGGTCATCAGCGGTGATGTTCATCGAGAACAATTTAGCATCGCCAGTTTCATCTTGAGCGCGCTTCATCGAGTCATAAACCAGTGGCAATACTTTCTTCAATGGGCAGAAAGTTTGGTTACCTTGGGGTTCGTCGTTCTTGATGAAATCGCCGCCCAACCAGAATTGATAGGCTGCACGAGCGAATGGTTCAGGACGCAGACCCAGCTTAGGCTTGATGATGGTGCCAGAAATGTAACCGCCGTCTTTAACTGGACGACCCAAGATGCGCCACAGATTCGAGATGTCAGTTGCAGGACCATCGAACAACTGAATCGCGCGTTCTGGCATGTAGAAGTCGATCATCTTGGCGTGCTTGATGTCGCCCATACCTTGGTTGTTACCAATGGCGCAGGTGAGGAACGACACCAGCATCATGCGACCGTCAGTCATATTGCGATCGAACAATTCCATAGGGAATGCGATGCGCATGTCTTCAGTTGCTTCGTCGATGTAGTACACCAGCGCGTCCACGCCTTTGGTGAAATCATCGGTAGTCGAAACTTCCACGTTAGTACCTGTAGAAGATTCAGCGGCAAAGTGTGCCGCTGCTTCTAAATAACCGTGACCTGCTGAAGGGGCCATTTTGTAAGCGACCAAAATGTGTTTGCCGCCTTTGATTAGATCTTCTTCTTTCAAGCTCAGATCTGAATAACGATTCGATTGATCCATTACGTCTCTCCAATTAAGTTAATAAATTATCTTGCTTACTGCGTTTGACCAACTACGGATGGAACTATAGGGCGGCTTTTATATAAGCGATAGTCAATTATTTTTATCAGAACCATAAGTTTTACTTATAGTAGATAATCCATCCTCATTCTTCGCTAGGCACATCCCTTATGCTGCACTTCACCCTCCGACAACTACAAGTGTTTGAAAAAGTGGCGAGCCACTTAAACTACTCACGCGCAGCCGAAGAACTTTATCTGTCGCAGCCCGCCGTGTCGATGCAAATTAAACAATTAGAAGGTCATGTCGGGCTACCCTTGTTTGAGCAGATGGGCAAAAAGATTTTTCTCACCGAAGCGGGGCGCGAGCTCTTTCATTACGCGCGCAATATCGCCCAGCAAATGCTCGAAATCGAAGCGATGTTTAATGAGATGAAAGGCTTGGGGCAGGGCAAGTTAACGCTATCTGTGGTCAACACTGCCAACTATTTCACGCCGCAATTGCTCGCCACATTTTGCCAGCAACATCCGCAAATTAACGTCAACTTACAAGTCGCCAATCGCGATGCGGTGCTGCAACAACTCGCCGACAACAGAACCGATTTAGCCATCATGGGGCAGCCGCCATCGGGTTTAGATTTAAGCTCCAAGCAGTTTCTAGACAATCCGCTGGTGGTGATTGCCGCACCAACACACCCGCTGGCAAAACTGAAAAAAATCAAATTCGCGCAGCTTGCCGAGCAGACCTTTTTATCACGTGAACAAGGCTCAGGCACGCGCAGCGCGATGGAACGCGTGTTCGCGCAACACCACATTCAGCCGCATATCAGTATGGAAATGGAAACCAACGAGGCGATTAAACAAGCCGTGCAAGCGGGTATGGGCTTAGGCATTTTGTCGCTGCACTCTATCGAGCTAGAGCTTGAAACGAAGCGACTGGTGGTGCTCAACGTCGAACACTTTCCGCTGTTGCGCCACTGGTTCGTGGTGCATCGCAGCACTAAACGCCTGTCTAGTGCGGCACTGGCATTCAAAGAGTTTTTGCTGCATTCAGGCGCATAAAAAAACACCTGCCCGCAAACTGCGAGCAGGTGTTTTAGAGTTAAACGCGGCGGCTTTATTTTGCCAATGACAAACCGCTTATTTGGTAAAAATTCGCCACATCGCTCAGGTCATCAAACACCGCTGCCGCACCCGTGAAATTTTGATTGCGGGTGTAGTGATTGATGGTCACATAAGTCTTGATGCCCGCAGCCAAACTAGCGCGCAGGCCATTTTCAGAGTCTTCCAGCGCGATGCAATCGGCACTCGTTAAGCCCAACTTGTCGATCACCCAAAAGTAAATATCGGGCGCAGGTTTCTTGTGCGGCACGATGTCGCCGCAACCATTCGCCGCAAAATACTTTTCCCAATCTTTACCCAGCGCAACTTCCAATAATGCCGAGACATTTTGCGGCGTGGTGGTGGTGGCAATCGCCAGCGTGATACCCGCCGCATACGCTTGTTCAATCAGTTGCTTCACGCCTGGACGCAAGGGAATGCTGCCCGCTGCCAACATGGTGGTGTAGTGGCGGGTTTTCACTGCGTGCAAATTTTTGACGAAGTCATCGAAATCAGCGGGCTGGTTATAGCCTTGCAAAAAGTCACTGACAAAGTATTTGATGCGCTCTTTACCGCCCGTGACTTTGAGCAGTTGGTCGTACAGCGCAACATCCCAATGCCAGTCCAAACCTTCATCGGCAAAGGCTTGGTTAAAAGATTTGCGGTGGCCGTCTTCGGTATCGGCAAGTGTGCCGTCCACGTCAAAAATAATGGCTTTAATAGTCATGTTGTCTGTAAATATTGGAGTTAAGGAAAATTAAAAATTGTCCACAGATTACGCAGATTAAATTGATTAAAGCCGCAGATCTAATCTGCGTTCATCTATGTAATCTGCGGACAAAAAATCATTAGCGCATGCCTGGCAATTTACCCGCCATGCTGCGCATCATTTTTGCCATGCCACCTTTGCTAAACATTTTCATCATCTTTTGCGTTTGCTCAAATTGATTGAGCAACTGATTCACGTGCATCACCTGCACGCCCGCGCCCAGCGCGATGCGGCGTTTGCGCGAGGCTTTAATCAGCTCAGGTTTACTACGCTCCGCTAGCGTCATCGAATTGATAATGCCCTCTAAGCGAGACACGGCTTTGTCATCGACTTTTGCGCCTGCCGCTGCCGCACTCATTTGTGCGGGCAGCTTGTCCATCAGCGCGGACATGCCACCCATCTTGCGCATTTGCACCATCTGCATTTTGAAATCGTTCAAATCAAAGCCCTTGCCCGTCTGCATTTTTTTGGCGAGTTTTTCGGCTTCCGCATGATCGACTTCGCGGTGCGCGTCTTCAATCAGCGACAGCACATCGCCCATACCCAACACGCGCGATGCCATGCGCTCAGGATGGAAGGCTTCGAGTCCGTTGGATTTTTCGCTCACACCGATAAATTTAATCGGCTTACCCGTAACCTGCCGCACCGACAACGCCGCACCGCCGCGCGCATCGCCATCGAGCTTGGTCAGCACGATACCCGTCAGCGGTAACGCCGCACCGAACGCTTTGGCGGTATTCACCGCATCTTGTCCCGTCATGGCATCAACGACGAACAATGTTTCAATCGGCTTTAACAGCGCGTGTAAATTTTGAATCTCCGCCATCATCGCGGTATCAATCGCAAGGCGACCAGCGGTATCAACAATCAGCACGTCGTGATGATGTTTGCGCGCGAAATCCAGCGCGGCAAAGGCAATGTCTTGTGGTTTTTGTGTGAGGTCAGAAGCGAAAAAATCAATGTCTAACTGCTGCGCCAAGGTACGCAATTGCTCAATCGCGGCAGGACGATAAATATCGCAACTGACCAGCAATACTTTTTTCTTGTTTTGGTCGCGCAATAATTTTGCCAGCTTGCCGCTGGTGGTGGTCTTACCCGCACCTTGCAAACCCGCCATCAAAATCACCGCAGGCGGCACAGCAGCGAGGTTGAGCGCATCATTGTGTTCGCCCATCAGGCGGGTTAATTCGCGATGCACCACACCGATGAGCGCTTGTCCTGGATTGAGGTTGCCAACCACTTCTTCACCAAGCGCGGACACTTTCACTTGCGCGATAAAGTCTTTGACCACGGGCAACGCCACGTCAGCTTCAAGCAAGGCCATGCGCACTTCGCGCAAGGCATCTTGAATGTTAGTTTCGCTTAAGCGCGCTTGACCGCGCAGGTTTTTAATCACGCCAGAAAGACGTTGTGTGAGGTTGTCTAACATAGAGATTCGAGCTTGATGAGGTAGAATCCGCGAAGTCTAAAACATCCTGAAAAAAAATGCCCAACCTTATTATTGCTATCGTTATTTTTCTAAGCTACGCAGGACTCTCTGTGTATTTTTGGCGCGCCCAACACAGCGGTACAACCGATCCTGCCAGTCGCGGACTGATTGGTCACGCGCTGCTCGTACCGCTCGCCTTGCATGGCTATTTGTTGAGCAGCGACATGTTCGCCAATGGCGGATTTGACTTTGCTTTGCTCAACGCGCTGTCCTTAATTAT
The DNA here is from genome assembly GCA_036171695.1 of Gallionella sp. GTDB lineage: Bacteria > Pseudomonadota > Gammaproteobacteria > Burkholderiales > Gallionellaceae > Gallionella. The sequence continues at coordinate 8,617 of JAVHRN010000095.1, read as the reverse complement.
TTGGCTCACTTTGTGTGTGTATTGGGTGGCACGCTTTTTTTATCCCATCGGTGAGTTGCTCACCTTGGTGTTGCCCGTTGCCGCATTGATTGCCGTGTTGCCGAGCCTTTTTCCCAGCGAACATTTGCTAACACATACACACACCGTGGCGTTCACTGCGCACATCAGCGCGGCGATGTTGGCGTACAGCTTATTCACCATCGCGGTGTTTCATGCGGTGTTAATTTCGCAAGTGGAAAAACGCCTGCATCAACACACCCTGCCGCGCGTGTTGCGTAACTTGCCGCCGCTGCTGACGATGGAACGCTTGTTGTTCCAAGTCATCGCGATTGGCTTTGTACTGCTGACTTTAACGCTGGCATCGGGGGTGTTTTTCAGTGAACAAATTTTCGGCACAGCTGCGCAGTTCAATCACAAAGTGCTGTTCGGTATTATTTCTTGGCTGGTGTTCGCCACCTTGCTGTGGGGACACATTCGCCACGGCTGGCGCGGGCGCGTGGCGGTGCGCTGGACGGTCAGCGGCTTCGCTTTTTTGCTGATTGCCTATTTGGGCAGCAAGTTCGTGTTGGAAGTTTTATTGCAGCGATAACGCGTTGCTACATCCATGCCTATTGTGACCCTCTCCCCCACTTTTACCTCACTCGCACAGCTAGCACCCGCCTTGCAAAATCAAGGCTACGCGGTGTTGCGTAACACTGATTTGGCCGCCCTGAGTGGCGCGTCCTTAGCTGAATTTGACGCACTGCAAGACAGTTGGAATCATCTGCCGCCCGATGCTTTTCTCAAAGATGGCGGACGCTATCGCAGTCGTCGCCACGCCTCCTTCATTATTCGCGAATCCGTTATTGAACTCGTTGCGCATCGCGCGCATTACCAGCCCTTGGCTTACAACGCTTTACACGGCGGGATGCACCGGTTGTTCGAGGCCATCGCCCCCCAGACCTTGACGCAAGCGGCATGGGACAAGCTGCTAGTCGCGCTGGCAAGTGTGTGTAGCGCACTCAAAGGCGCGCAGCCTTGGTACGTCGAAGCCCATCAATTTCGCATCGACACCCGCCACGGCATTGGTCGCCCCACACCCGAAGGCGCGCATCGCGACGGCGTAGATTTTGTGGCGATTTTGTTGGTCGATAGAGTGAATGTCAGCGGTGGCGAAAGCCGCGTGTTTGAAGCAGAAGGACGCAACGGGCAACGCTTCACCCTCACCGAGCCGTGGACATTAGTGCTGTTAGACGACCAAAAAGTCATCCACGAGTCCACGCCAATACAGCCCCTCGCCGACGATGCGCATCGCGATACTTTGGTGCTGACCTTCCGCGCGAGTGGCTTTCTCGAAGCCAGTGCTGAACCCGCCAGACCGTGACAATAAAACTGATTAGCCAATAAAAAACACCCCAAAACTGCTGGGGTGTTTTTCTCAGTGCGTTGGCGCGTTATTTAATTAAACGCAACGCAAACGGTACGCGGAACGGTTTGCCGCTAGAGGCAGCAATCACGCCTAAAATACAGAACACTAAGTGCGCGATACCCACTGCAATCACGACCAACACACCAATTAAAATCAGCGTCAAAATCAATCCAGCAATGTAAGCAATCAGCACCGTAATTGACCAATTCAACGCTTCTTTAGCTTGGTCAAAAATGTAAGCGTCATCTTTTTTAGTCAAAAAGAAAATCAAGCCTGGAATAAAGCCAAAAAATAGCGTCAAAATCCAAATTAACAGCCCCATGTTTTTCTGGTCTTGTGTAACTTCAGTGGTAGTGATGTCCATCGTATTTCCTATTAGTTAGTGTTACGTTTGCAAAAATGCGAGCGCGATACTAGCAGCTATACCTGCTTAGTGAAGTGCTATTGCAACGGCTGTACCAACACCCAAGGACTAACCACCACCGTCCACAACAGCGCGTCTTGCTCATACCAAACAGCGGCTTGCTCGTCGCGCACTTTGCCAAATTGTTGTGTCGTCATCCAAGCCTGAATTTGCGCCGCATTGTCTTGCGACATTTGCCAGCCCACTTCAACCAAATCCAATTCGGGCGCGACATACAAGGCAACACCGCTGGCGAAATAACGCTGCATTTCACGCCACGCCATTTGCGCAGTTTCTAAATTTAATTTGGCGCGATGCACGGTGGATAAGTCTTGTTCGGACATGGTTAAGTCGCTTTCTCGGTGAATTTTTCGGCGCGCACAATAGCAGATTTGCGCAACGGGATTACATCTCTGATAACGGGTGCGCACCTGCACGGAAGCGACAATACGCAATGCTGGGGGCAATAAAAAAGGAGCTCGCGCTCCTTTTTTAGCACTGCATGACGAGCTATTTTTTAGTTCGCAATGACATTGTCATTGTCAATTTTTACTTTTTGACCATTTGCCAAAGCAGGCTCTGTGGCTTGGCGATAAGTCCGTTCACCGCCATCGTCCATGCGCACCACGATGTCGTAATGGATGGTTTTTTTGGCATTCTTTTCAATTGCATTACCCGCAATCGCACCGCCAATCGCACCAGCCAAAGTTGCCAAGTCTTTACCCGTGCCGCCGCCCACTTGGTTGCCCAATAAGCCGCCCACTACGCCGCCACCGACTACGCCCAAGCCTGAACCTTTGCCGGCTTCTTCGACTTTATTGATCGCCAAGACCACACCGCAGTTACTGCAAACGGGTTTCATCGCCGTCATCGGCGCGTTGACCTTTTCGTTAGCGGCTACAGGCGCGTGAGCGGGCTTAGGTGTCGCGGCTTTTTTCACAGGGGCTGCAATCGGTGCGGCAACTGGCGCGGGGGCTGCGACAGGGGCTGCCGCAGCTTGCTTGGCTTTTTCTTCTGCCAAGGCAGCTTGGACTTTTTCTTCGACTAATTTGTCTTGAGCGGCTTGTTGCGCTTTTTCTGCATCTAAGGCGATTTTTACTTGCGCCGCAACTTCTTCAGTTGACGGTTTAGGTGAACAGGCTGCCAGCGTAGCGAGCACAGCTAACAACAGTAAATTGGATTTTTTCATGGCGTTATTGATCTCGAAAATTATGGAATGCCGAACTGCGGCGGCGCGCATCTTAGCACCGTCGGATAGATTTAATGGCGACTTAATCTGCGCTTAACAACGCGCGCTGCACCGCGCTCAAATAACACCACTCACCTTCCGCCAAGCCTAAATCGCGGAGAGTCAACTTGCCAATTTGGGCGCGCTGCAAAGCAACGCAATGATTTCCCGCCGCTGCCAACATACGTTTGACCTGATGATATTTGCCTTCCGCCAAAACAATCTCGATTTGGTATTCGGCAACCTTGCGGCAACTCACCGCCGCTAAAGGTGCGGGCTCGTCGTTGAGCTGCACCCCTTTAAGTAAAGCCGCCAGTAACTCATCACTCACCGCCTCGTGGGTGGTCGCAACATAAATTTTCGGCACATGATATTTCGGCGACGATTGCTTATGAATAAACGGTCCGTCATCCGACATCAGCAGCAAGCCTGTGGTGTCGTGATCCAAGCGACCCACGGGCTGCACATCGCGACGATCGAACTGTTCTGGCAGCAGCTTCAACACGCCAGGATGGTGGCTGGCTTTGCGCGAACACTCATAGTTAGCGGGCTTATTCAGCGCGATATAAACGTGTTCGTGATACGCCCACAGCTCGCCAAAAATCTCGAATTGCAAACCTTCGGTGGCGATACTGGCGCGGCTATCGTCCACCACGACACCGTTGATGCTGACCTCGCCATCAGCAATGACTTCGGCACACCATTTGCGCGTGCCGAATCCTTGTGATTGCAGGATTTTGTCTAAAGATAATTTTTTACTCATCCTAAAATTTTAACAGACGTGCGCAGATTGCTAAAAAATCTCTGCACTGGCACGCGCTTTTTCATCAATAATCCGCCGCTACGTTTTACTTCCTCTTGAAAGATTTTCCATGCCTTTGCCGCTCGCTTTTTTCGCCGTGATTTTGATTTGGTCAACCACGCCGCTCGCCATTCAATGGAGCGCGCAAGGAGCAGGGTTTAGCTTTGCGGTGTTGTCGCGCATGAGCATTAGTATCTTGCTGTGCATGGCGTTGCTGGTTATTTTGCGGATTCGTTTACCGCGCCATGCACGCGCTTTGCACAGCTATCTCGCCAGCGGTTTGAGCATGGCGGGCACTATGGTGTTGGCGTATTGGTCAGCGCAATTTGTCAGCTCAGGCATGATTTCGCTGCTATTTGGCATCTCGCCGCTGATTAGCAGTTTGGCTGCGGCAGTGTGGCTCAACGAATCGCTGACGCGGGCAAAATTACTCGGCATGGGCTTAGGCATCTTGGGCTTACTACTGGTGTTTCGCGGCGGTTTGGCGGTCGGGGCAACGGCGGGTTTAGTGGCGTTATTTTTCGCGGTGGTGATGCAGGCGTTGGGCTTGGTATGGATTAAAAAAGTTGGTGACGACAGCCCGCCGCTGGCAACCACGTTCGGCTCGCTGCTGGTTGCCTTGCCAGTGTTTTTCAGTGCTTGGTGGCTGTTCGATGGACACTTGCCTGAGGCAATTCCCAGCCGCGCCTTGAGTGCGATTATTTACCTCGCCAGCATCGGTTCGGTGTTGGGATTTTTGCTCTATTACTACCTCATCAAACACATGGACACGGGACGCATCGCGCTGATTAACCTCATCACTCCCGTGCTGGCATTACTGCTCGGACACACCCTCAACAGCGAGGCGATTTTGCCGCAAGTGTGGCTAGGCGGTGCGTGCATTTTGTGTGGTTTAGCGGTGCATCGTTTTGGCGCACAGATGTGGGCTAGGTTTGACGCTGCTAGGGGGCGAGATTAGGCTAAGCACACTTTTTCGATTGGACTTTTGCCATGACTAAACCTGCTCGCAATCTCACTTTAGGCCTGCAAAATCGCACCGATTTACAAGCACGCGCGATGTTGCTGGGCGACCGTCTCGATTTGAAGTCGTTCAAACTCGCCGACTGTTTATCGCCCACCCCGCTCACCTTAGAAGTCGATGCCAACGGCGGCATCGCGGTGTTGTTCCGCTATGGCGTGGTGGTGTTATTCGGCGTAGCTATCGCCGATGAGTTACGTTTTATCGAATCGCTCCAACCCTTACTCAGCAACCCTTACCGCGTGCCTGATGTTGAAACGCTCGCCATCCATGCGGGCAGCAATCATCTCGGCGTGCAAAGCGATACGGTGTCACTCGACACCCTCACGCTGGAAAAATTGCAGCTCGTCGCGGATGCTTTGAGCAAGCATTTAGTGCTGAATTTATACGAGCACAAAGTCGCCAGCGAGTTCGACAAAATTGAGCCGTTAGCGCAAGAGCTAGCCAGCTTTGGCAAAGTCAGCGCGGGCAGCAAAAAGTTGTTATCCAAAATTGGCCACATGTTGCTGATTGAACATCGCATGGTCGGGCGTGCCGAAATTGGCGATAAGCCTGAAACGCTGTGGGACTTTCCGCAGTTGGGTGGGCTGTATGCCAGTCTGGCAGATGAGTTTGAGTTGAATGAACGGCAAGCCGCCCTGAATCGCAAGCTGGGCTTGATTTCCGACACTGCGCAAACCTTGTCGGATGTGTGGGACAACAAACAATTACATAAGCTGGAATGGTATGTGATTGGTTTGATTTTTTTTGAAATCGTACTGAGCTTGTACGAGCGTATCGGCAAACTGTTGGGCTAGTTGCGTCGAACGGCTTCGTGCGGCAAGCAGCCCAAACAGTGCACGCGATTTATTCTGCCGCAGTGCGGGTGCTGTCCACGGTGTATTCGATTAAATCGCGCGTATCGGACCAATCAGGATTACCCAAACTAATCATGCCGCACCCTTTTAACTGCACTTCTTCGCGCACCACTTGTGTGACCTCGCCATTTTCCGCGCGCACATAAGTGCCATTCGTGCTTTGATCGATTAACACAAATTTATCAAAACGCAGTTCGATGCGCACATGCTGGCGCGAAGCAAAATCGCTACTCACCACCACTTCACAAATTTTTTCGCGCCCCATAATCACACTGTGGGCAGCTTGGTTGACGTGTAATTTTTTCGCGGCGTGGGTCAGCGTGAGTTCTGCTAATTGCACGGGAAATTTACGAAACGCGGGAACACCGATGCGAGTACTTTCACCGTCGTCCGCTTCCCATATCACCTGAAAAATATCCAAGCGTTCTTGCTTGCCTTTGAATTCGGCACGCATCACTTGGCGCAGGCTGGCGCGTTGATCCATGGGCAGATTTTTGGCTACAGCAAGCGTGGTCATAATCTGTGTGGCACGCGTAATCGCTGTCACGCGCGCAGCAACATTCACAGTGTCACCATGCACATCGTGCGCGTCGCACAACACCTCGCCAAAATGAAAACCAATGCGCACCATCAGCTTGTGCCCACCTGCAAATTGCGCTGTTTCCATGGCGCGCTGCATGGCGCAGGCAGCCTGTAAAGCCTGTTCCGCACTAGGGAAAGTACACATCACTTCATCGCCCAAAGTCTTAATCAACACGCCGTGCTGCGCGGGCAGCTCCGCACACAACAGATTGAGACATTGACTAATTAAACGTCGAGCAAGATCGTCGCCGAGACTGTCGTACAGCGCGGTGCTGCCACAAATATCGGCGAACAGCACGGCTAATTTTTGGCTCACAGGCGATGCGGCTTGCGTCACAACAAATCTCCTTCGACATAAAACCACGCGCCGTTTTCATACACAAAACGGCTGCGTTCATGCAAACGATACGCGCGTCCCGCAATCTTGTAGCGCGCCACAAATTCAACGCTGGCCGAGCGGGCCGATAACGGTATGAAACTTTTAATTGCCAAGCCCAACCAGCGACTCTCATCACTAGCTAAGTCAAGCTGTGCAGGGCGGTTAGCGGGATGCCAAGTAGCGAGCAAATAATCTTCGCGCTTGAGCACATACGCGCTGTAACGCGAACGCATCAAAATTTTTGCGTCGCTGGCATTGCGCTGCTGATGTATCGGCTCACAGCACAGCGCGTAACTTTTTCCACCGCACGGACAGCCGCTCATTTATGCCTCGCGAAACGTGCCCATCAACACAATCGGATCAATCTCCAACATGCCTTTATCGCAGGTCAGCAAAATATCGCGCGCTTGCAAATTGCATTGCAACGTCATATTGCGCGCCGCCCAAGTCGCCAACGTTTGCGTGGTTTCATTCGGCAAACGCAGCACCGTAAGATTGCTCAAGCGTTGCAATTTTGCCGCATTCTCTGACCACCAAATATCCGCAGAACGCCCATAAGTCAGCAACACCACGCTGTTCGAGCGACCACAGGCTTTGCGCAACAGCCGCTCATCAGGCAAGCCCACCACAATCCAATTTTGAATCGCGCCCGTTAAATCTTTGCACCACAAATCGGGCTCATCATCATTCGTCATGGCTTGCGCAAAGCTCAGATATTCCTCGGCGTACAAGGCAAATGCGAGCAAGCGCACCATCATGCGCTCATCGGTTTCAGAAGGATGACGCGCCACCGTCAGCGCGTGATCGGCAAAATAATTGCGATCCATGTCAGCGACTTGCAGCGTGGCTTTGTGTACGGTTGCTTTGATTGCCATGAGAAATTTTTGTGGGGCGGATGGATTTTTTCGAGCGCGCATTCTAAGCGATGCGACGGCGGGCTTGCGATAAATTCAGTGTTGCATTTAGGGGGCTTGAACGGTAGCGATTGTTAAGGTGCTATGGACTGCTCTAGCGTCGCGATGGGAATGTACAAACACAGTGGATTATCCACGCACGCAATAAATCCCAACTTGACGTAGTAACTTTTAGCTTGTTCGTGTTTGGCATCCACCAGCACGGCGTACAAGCCGACGCGCTGCGAAAATTCCACCGCCATGCGCAAGGCGAACGCCAGCAAATCTTGCCCGATGCCCTTGCCTTGATGACGCGCATCTACCGCCAATCTCCCGATGCGCAGGACGGGCGCAGGATAACGCGGTAGCTTGGCTTGTGCGGCCAAAGACGCAGTGGCAACTTGCCCCGCGCTGACCGTTATAAAGCCCGTAATAGTGATGCCATCTTCAGCGAGTGCCACATAAGTTTTGCCGAAACCACGGCGTTGTTGCTGCCCTGCTTGGCGCAGCAAAAAATCATTTAGCGCAGCTTCATTACAATCAAAATTCTCGCGCTGATGCACCGCACTGAGTAACTGTATGGTAACCATGCGCTAACGGCGCGCCATCAATTTGCGCAACGCGGCTTTGGGTTTGGCGGGTTTTTCCAGCGCGCTGACGAAGGCGGAAAAATCACGCTGGGTGAGCAGCAAAGTATCGGTTTCCGAGACAATACGCCGCGCCGCTTCAAAAGCATTCTGCAACATAAAACTCGAAACCGTCGTGCCCATCAAACTCGCCGCGCGCTCTATCATCGCCTTCGCTTCGATGCTAGTGCGCAAATTGATGCGCGCGGACTCCTGAGTAATTGCGGTTGTCATAGCTTAATTCCTATAAAAGTTGATGTGCGGATTGTACGTCAATTTTACGCACAATAAAAAACAGGCTAGCTGGAGAGCTAGCCTGTTTCATCGCAAACGTACAGAGGGAGAATTACTTTTGTCAACGCTAAATAGAAATGTCCGCTTGGTCGTTTTTTGTTACGCCGTCACAGCGTGAGCAGCTTTG
>JAVHRN010000094.1:0-1705 GCA_036171695.1 Gallionella sp. | reverse complement strand
ATCACCGCATCCAACATACGCTGCACACCCTTATTCTTAAAGGCAGTACCGCATAACATAGGCTGGATTTCGCAAGCAATAGTGCGAGTACGGATACCCAACACAATTTGCTCTTCGGTCAAATCACCATTTTCCAAATAGCTGTTCATCAAATCTTCTGATGCTTCAGCGGCAGATTCGACCATTTTTTCACGCCATTCCGCAGCCATTTCTTGCAACTCAGCAGGAATATCGCGGTAATCGAACTTCATCCCTTGCGAGGCTTCATCCCAGTAGATGGCGCGCATCTTAATCAGATCAACTACGCCTTCAAACTTGTCTTCAGCACCAATCGGCAACACCATTGCCACAGGATTTGCACGCAGACGTGTGCGCATTTGTTCGTAAACCTTAAAGAAGTTCGCACCTTGACGATCCATCTTGTTTACAAATGCCAAACGCGGCACTTTATATTTGTTAGCTTGACGCCAAACTGTTTCAGACTGAGGCTGAACGCCACCCACCGCGCAATAAACCATACACGCGCCATCCAACACACGCATCGAACGCTCAACTTCAATCGTAAAATCTACGTGCCCAGGCGTATCAATGATATTGAAGCGATGTTCTGGAAAATTCTTTTCCATACCACTCCAAAAACAGGTAGTAGCAGCAGAAGTAATCGTGATGCCACGTTCCTGCTCTTGCTCCATCCAGTCCATGGTGGCAGCACCATCATGCACCTCACCAATCTTGTGATTTACACCCGTATAAAACAAGATACGTTCAGTTGTTGTAGTCTTACCAGCATCAATATGGGCACTAATACCAATATTACGATAGCGATCAATGGGGGTTTTACGAGCCACGGTATATACCTAACTTAAAGTCTTAATTAGAAACGGAAATGCGAGAATGCTTTATTCGCTTCAGCCATACGATGAACTTCTTCACGCTTCTTAACCGCACCACCGCGACCTTCAGACGCATCAATCAACTCACCCGCCAAACGCATGCCCATAGATTTTTCACCGCGTTTACGCGCAGAGTCCTTCAACCAACGCATTGACAATGCCATACGGCGAGAAGGACGAACTTCAACAGGAACTTGGTAGTTAGCACCACCAACGCGACGGCTCTTAACCTCAACCTGAGGCTTAGCATTCGTCAACGCAAGGTTAAACACCTCGATAGGATCTTTACCGCTTTTCTTAGCGACTTGCTCTAAAGCACCGTACAAAATACGTTCAGCAACTGATTTTTTACCAGCAGTCATCAACACATTTACGAACTTGGACAAATCTTGATTGCCGAATTTTGGATCAGGCAACACATCCCGTTTGGGGACTTCTCTACGTCTTGGCATATCAACCTCGAATAAATTACTTAAAAACTACACAAACAAAATGGCGCGAAAATTATTTCTTAGCGCGTTTAGTACCGTACTTAGAACGAGCTTGTTTACGATCTTTAACACCTGCTGTATCCAAACTACCGCGCACCATGTGATAACGCACCCCTGGCAAATCCTTAACACGACCACCGCGCAACAACACCACGCTATGCTCTTGCAAGTTATGGCCTTCACCACCGATATAACCAATTACTTCAAAACCATTAGTCAAACGCACTTTTGCGACTTTACGCAACGCTGAGTTTGGCTTCTTTGGCGTAGTGGTATAAACACGAGTACAAACACCACGCTTCTGCGGAGAACCTTCCAAAG
>JAVHRN010000093.1:0-7997 GCA_036171695.1 Gallionella sp. | reverse complement strand
TCGGCAATCAATAGCCCATAAAAAACGAGCCTCGTGAGAGGCTCGTTTGCTTTGCGACCTTCTGTAAGCAGCAGGCTTACGCCTGTTAAGTTTTAGAAGTTGTGAATCATACCAACTGACAATGCGCTTGGGCTGTTACCCGCACCTGGGGTAGTTAAACCACCATGTGCAAAGCCTGTTGCCGAGAATGCCGCATTCGCTTTGTTGCTGACTTTTGCGTATGCGCCGTAAATGCTGGTGCGCTTAGATAAGCTGTAGTCGTAGTCCAATGCCATCAAAGTTGCACCTGAGTTAGCAAGCGTCGTACCGCTGCGTGTTACATCACCCGCCTGCGCCACTTGTGCTTTGATTGCGCTAGTTTCCGTCAGGTTGTACTGACCACCCACAGTGATCACACCTTGTTTCATTCCAGTAGGTGCGCCTAGCAAGCTACCTGCTGCTGCTGCGTTGGCATCCGATAACACATATTGCGCACGGACTTGAGCGAGGCCAAAGTCATATCCACCCGCCAATGAAGAGATTGTTACTTTTGCACCTGCCGCTGCAAGTGTCGCGCCTGGGGGTACTCCAGGAGTGAGACCACCCGACGCGACGTTAATCCCTGCAACGCCTAAGTTCACATAGTTAACCGCTGCAAAAATACCGTCTTGATCATAAGCCGCACGCAAAGCAAAGCTAGACGCTTTATCCACTTGGTTTTGCGTTGCACCACCAGTAAAGTTGTTGCCAACAGGCGTTGTGCCTGCTGGAATTGAACCGCTCAAGGATTGCGAAGTGTTCGGTACAAATCCCGCTGTAACGGTCATGCCGCTAAATGCTGGCGATACATAACCCAACGCACGCCCAGCACGGCTAGGCACAGCAATTGCACCATTCCCACCAAAGCCACCTGCGGTCATGTTGCCCGCATCGCCTACTTTGTCGCCAAAGAAATTCGCATCGTTTGCGTATAAATTTGCCAAAGGCAAACGACCCGCAACTAGCGTACCGAAACTACCTTTAACGCCCAAATAAGTGTCGCGTTGCGCACCGATCAAGCTATTGCCACCTTGTGCTAACACTTCAGTTTCGTATTGGTAAATTGCGTTTAACCCGCCACCCAAATCTTCTGCACCTTTTAAGCCAAAGCGTGATGAGTTGCTGGTTAGATTCAAACCATTCTTAGTGCCTGTTGCAGTCGTGCCAGCATTGCCGTTGTAACTATCTAAAGACAAGTGTGCTTTGCCGTAAAAAGTGATATTCGCGTTATCCGCCAAAGCCAAAGTAGGTGCAGTTAAAGCCGCAGCAACAGCCAATACGATTAGTTTTTTTTGCATATAAAACTCCTTAGGTAAGCGTTAGCGGCACATGCCAGTAACGATTGCAAGGAAATTCTCGGTTGAGAATTTCTGGCGCGGATTATGCGCATAGAAAAAAACCTAGCAACAATTAACCGATAACTCGTGTGGTTTTTTTACGACAAAACCATTTTTTGCTTAGGTACAAAACGGCTGCGCAAATAAAAAACGAGCCTCAAGCGAGACTCGTTTTTTGTATTCCAGATTTAACTGTATGGCGCGTTAATTCGCCATCTCGTTAAATTAGAAAGAGTGTTGCAGGCCTGCGCCGAAACCGCTCAACTTAGCACCTGGTGCGCTGGCGATGTTCTGACCAGCTGACAAGCCGTATTGACCCGCTGTGTCGTTAGACAAAGCTGAGTACATTGCAAACGCTTGAGTGCGTTTTGACAAATCGTAACCGTAACGTAAAGAGATTTGATTCGCACCTGTTTTGGTCGCTGCGCCCATGTTGCCCAACTTAACGTAGCTCAAACCGAAGTTATTTTTATCTAACTTGTAGCTGGTTGCTAATTCAAAGCCTGTGCGTGAAGCAGTTGTAACGCCCGTTGCAACCAAAGTAGCAGCAGTTACTTTTACGCTTTCTACAGTTGCGCCTACCCAGAAACCATCGGCAATTTTGTATGAACCGACTAAACGAGTTGCAGTATCTGAACCAGTACTAGCACGAGCCGCTGTTGGTGCAAATGCATCGCCGTGGCTTTCAAAACCTAAAGCAACGTAGATGTCATTTGCATCGTAAGTGCCTGAAACAGAGAAAACACTCTTGTTTTGCTTAGTTGCCCCATTGTTTGCAACAGCCAAGGTATCCGCAGCTGGTGCAAAAGCTGCTTTGACATCAAAACCAGAAAAGCTAGGTGAGTAGTACTGAACTACACCAGCTTGACGAGTAACAAAGTTAGCGGCTGTTGTTGCAGCTTGTGCGGCTGTTGCTGTCGTTACACCTGCGCGACCGATCAAGTTAGTCGCAGAAGCAAAAGTGGTGTTGTCGAACAATTCGATTTTGTTGTGAGTCAGCTTAAATGGGGTATCCCAGTTACCAACCGATACCGCACCGAACGCATCGCTCTTGATACCTGCACCGCTGTTACGAATACCATCGAATATAACGCCAGTTGGAGCACCGAGTGTTGCACCAGCGACTGGTGCGGCAACATCGGTACCTGTCAAGTTAACTTGTGATTCGATTTGAAAGAACGCTTTCATGCCATCGCCCAAATCTTCTTCGCCTTTAACGCCCAAACGTGATGCGTTAGAAACAACACGGCTCACGCTGTAAGAAGAGCCCGCGACAGGAACATTCGCACCTGTTGCTTTATCGGATTTAACATTTTCTAAATCAACAATTACTTTCCCATACACGGTAACGTCAGCCATTGCCAATACAGGTGCTGCCAAAGCCGCTGCAACAGCTAATACGATTAGTTTCTTTTGCATGTAAAACTCCTAAGTTGGTCATTCATATCCGCAGCATCTGCTACGGCTTGGTTCAAGAAAACCCTCGGCTGAGAATTTCTGGCGCGCATTATGCAGAGCAGAAAATTGCTGGCAATAGCTGTCATGCAGATTTAACAAAAGTTTAATAAAGCGAAGTTTTGTTGCAACGGCGTAACAAAAATAACGCTAGGAGACCAAGCAGGTTCACGGATAAATCAGATGTGGGGAAGCCGACTTGTCGAGCGATTTTCACTGTGCGCATCGTCCGATGCGCTGTGCATCAGCATTGACTCACTGGCAAGCCACAAGTCGTTGTTACCTGCGCGCTCTTACAACAGCGTTTCATCCGCTACGCGCAGCAGCAAGCCTTTCAAATACGCGCCTTCAGGGAAGCTCAATAACACGGGGTGATCTGCGCTGGCGTGTAGGTGGCGCACGATTTGCGCATCCACGCCCGCATCCAACGCCGCCCCCGCGATAATTTTTTGAAATAAGTCTTCGCTGATGCCGCCAGAGCAAGAATAGGTCGCCAGCAAGCCGCCTGGATTGAGCAATTTGAAACCGAGCAAATTGATGTCTTTGTAACCGCGCGCGGCTTTTTCGGCGAAGGCGGCGGTGGGGGCAAATTTAGGCGGGTCGAGAATAATTAAATCGAATTTTCTGCCTTGATCGCGCAGTTTACGCAACGCTAAAAATACATCGTCGCATTGCCATTCGGCGGCATTCGCAGTCAAGCCATTCGCGATTAAATTGCCTTCAGCAATGTGTAGCGCATCTTGCGAAGCATCTATCGACAACACCGATTTTGCCCCGCCGCGCAAGGCGTACAGCGAGAAGCCGCCCGTGTAGCAAAAACAATTCAGCACGGTCTTATCGCGCGCGATGCTTTCAGTCAACGCGCGATTGTCGCGTTGATCCAAATAAAATCCAGTCTTCTGCCCGTCCGCGACATCGACGTTAAAACGCAAACCGTGTTCAACCACTTCAACTTGCGCAGGCAACACGCCGCGCAACACGCCGTTGCGTTCGGGCAAACCTTCCAAGCCGCGCGAATCAGAATCGGAACGCTCGTAAATGCACACGGGATTGCATAAGTTTTGCAGCACAGCCGCAAGCGTGTCGCGCCAAAATTCCGCGCCTGCACTGCCAATTTGCATCACTAACACGCTGCCGTATTGATCAACAATCAAGCCTGGCAAGCCATCTGATTCGGCGTGAATTAAACGCATTCCGCTGCTGTCATCCGCCAAGCGCAAGGTGGTGCGCGCCGCCAAAGCATTGGCGATTTTGCGTGCAAAAAAGTCTGCGTCGATTACTTCGTTGGCGCGCCACGACCACACGCGTGCGCTGATTTGTGAGGCAGCGTTGTACGCCGCCCATGCTAAAAATTCACCGTCGGCACTTTTAACTGCGACAGTTTGTCCATTTTTTGGCGCGCCATCGACGCGTTCAATCGCACCCGAAAAAATCCACGGATGACGACGCTGCAAAGATTTTTCGCGTCCCGCTGCCAGCACGATAGTCGGTGCGGCGTGCGCATCGCCCGTGCGCGGTTGGCTGGTTACACGCGGCGTAGCTGCGGGAGTTTGCGTGCGTGTGCGTTTACGAAAATCGCGTTTGCCTGACGAGGCGTTGCGGGCGGAATGAGGTTTTTTATCAGTCATGTTTTTTCGGGTTTACGTTTGGCGCGGGGATGCGCTGTATCGTAAATTTTGCTCAAGTATTGAAAATCTAAATGGGTGTAAATCTGGGTGCTGCTGATACTGCTGTGTCCTAACATTTCTTGCACGGCGCGCAAATCGCCCGACGATTGCAGCATGTGTGTGGCAAAGCTGTGGCGCAATAAATGCGGATGCACGCTGCTGGTAATGCCTTGCGTAATGCCCCATTGTTTTAAGCGTAATTGCACCACGCGATGCGCAATGCGCAGCCCGCGTGCGCCAACGAACAACGCGGTTTCATCGGGATGGGCGAGTTGCACGCGCACCGCCAGCCAAGCCTGTAACGCCGCAATCGCAAATTTTCCTAGCGGTATCACGCGCTGTTTGTTGCCCTTGCCCGTCACTCTAATTTCGCCAGATGCGAGCGCGGGCAGGGTTTGTTCGACATCGAGACTCACCATTTCTGCCAAGCGTAAACCCGATGAATAGAGCAGCTCCAGCATGGCTTGATCGCGTAGTGCGGCGAGCGTGTCATGGTTGACTTCCATCAAATGCACCGCTTGCTCGACCGACAAAGCCTGCGGCAACGCTTGGTTAATTTTTGGTGCGTGGATGCCGACGCAAGGGTTCGCGGTGTAGCCGCAAGCGCGTATCAAATAATTAAAAAAGCCGCGCCAAGCAGACAGTAAACGCGCCAACGAACGCCCACTCAAACCCTTGCCATGCATGATTTTAATAAAGCCGCGTATCTTTGCTGCATCTAGCGTGCTTAAGGGTTGCTCGCCTAATAATCCAAACAAATAATGCAAGTCACGCGCATAACTTTGCGCGGTCAATTCGGAATAATGTTTTTCAAAACGCAGCCACGCCAAATAGCCTTGCAAATAACTTTCGGGCGTTGGCGCGAGCGACATTTAATGGTCTAAGTAAGGATGCAACGCGGCGGCGACCGCTTCGCTGATACGTTGCAAAAACACGGTGCCCATTTCGGGATAAAAACGCTGTTTGTCTTCGCTAGCTAGCACCAACATGCCGACCGTTTCTGCACCCGCATGGAGCGGCAAATAGGCAAACGAATGCAAGCTCGCGGCACTCGCCGCAAACCACGCTCCGCTGTCATGCGCAGCATGGTGCAAACACACGGGATGGATTTGCGCATCAGCGAATGCCAGCACCTCCGCACTGGGCGCATTGACTTGCCAGAGGTGCAACACGCTATGCGGCACGCTAAAAATATCGCTTAACAAATGCGGAATCATGACTTGCAAGGTGGCTAAATCGCGCGCCGCAAACAGCGTCACAACAAATTCTTGCACCTTGATTTGCAGCGCGTCATTTTCTTTGGCGAACAGTAATAAATCGTGCAATTTTTTTTCTAATTCTTTATTTTTTTCACGCACCGCCAACAGTTGTCGTTCGCCTAGCGAAATGGTGCGACCGCCATGCGGGTGCGGCAAAATAAGGCGCGCCAAGGTGTCGAGATGCGCTTCAAAAAAATTTGGGTTGTCTGCTAAATACTGCGCAACGTCTTCGGCTCTCATGTTTTTCCCTAAATGGCGATTTCGCCTGTAAATACCGTGATGGCAGGGCCAGTTAGCAGCACGGGAGACTGTTCGCCATCCCACGCGATGCTCAATGCGCCGCCGCGTGTTGCCACTTGCACTGGGCTTTGTAACACGCCGCGTCGAATGCCCGCCACCACCGCCGCGCACGCGCCAGTGCCACACGCCAGCGTCTCACCCGTGCCACGTTCATAAACGCGCAGCTTGATGCGATGCGTATCGACGATTTGCATAAAGCCGGCATTGACGCGGTTGCGGAAGCGGGCGTGACGTTCAATCAGTGGCCCGATGGTGGCGACATCAGCCGTCTCCACATCGTCCACCACCTGCACCGCGTGCGGATTGCCCATCGACACTGAGCTGATTGTTAATGTCGTCGCGGCGACTTGCAGCGGCTCGCTAATCGCGCCTGTGCCGTCGGTAAACGCGACGCGCTCTGGGTCAAACACGGGTGCGCCCATATTCACCGTGACCCGTCCATCATCTTCGAGACGCGGCATGATGAGACCATTTTTTGTTTCGACAATAATCTCGCGCTTACTGGTGAGTTTTTGCTCATGCACAAAGCGCACAAAACAGCGCGCACCATTGCCGCATTGTTCAACTTCGCCGCCATCTGCGTTAAAAATTCGGTAGCGAAAATCAGCGGTTTTTTCATGCGCTTTTTCCACCAATAAAATTTGATCGCAGCCCACGCCAAAGTTTCTGTCCGCCAATAAGCGCAACTGTTCGGGGCTGAGATTGATGTCTTGGCGCACGCCATCAATCACCACAAAGTCGTTGCCTGCGCCGTGCATTTTGCTAAATTTCATGCGATTCCTTTATATATTTCTGCGTGCGGTTGTTGGGCGTAAGTCTAAATGTCGAAAACAATCCGTAGTGTGGTCATTCACCATGCCTGTCGCTTGCATAAACGCGTAACAAATGGTGCTGCCGACAAACTTAAAACCACGTTTTTTTAATGCTTTACTCATCGCGTCCGACTGCGCCGTGCTAACGGGAACTTGCGACATATCGCGGTGCGCCTGTTGCAATGGCGCGCTGCCGACAAACTGCCAAATAAATTTATCGAAGCTGCCGAACTCGGCTTGCACGGCTAAAAACTGCTGCGCGTTAATCACCACAGAATTGAGTTTCAAACGGTTGCGCACAATGCCTGAATTTTGCATGAGCGATGCGACTTTTTCGGCTGTGTAACAGGCGATTTTTCGCGCGTCAAAATTATCCAAAGCAGCGCGATAATTTTCGCGTTTACGCAAAATGGTAATCCAGCTCAAACCCGCTTGCGCGCCTTCTAAAATCAACAACTCAAAAAGCTTTTGATCATCGTGCAGCGGCACGCCCCATTCGGTGTCGTGATAGTTTTGATATAACTCATCACTCCCCGCCCATGCGCAACGCTTGTTAGTCATTGGGCTCAAAGCCGTCGCACAGTTGCATGCAGTCACGCCACATGCAGCGATTCATTACCACCGTGATGCCCGCTGCTTGAGCGCGCAGCGCGGCAGTCTCGTCGATTACGCCGTCTTGCAACCATAGATTTTTTATGCCCAACTTAATGCAGTCATCCACAATCGCCGCGACAAATTCCGAGGCACGAAATACCTCCACAATATCGGGACGCTGCGGCAGGCTCATCAAGTCGGCATAAGCACGTTGCCCTAACACTTCATCTACCAGCGGACGCACGGGAATAATTTCATAGCCGCGACTTTGCAGCCCTTGTGCCACGCGAAAACTGGGACGCGCAGGTTGCGGCGACAGTCCCACTAAGGCGATAGTTTTGATGGATTGCAAGAGGCTGCGGATGGCAGCCGTGCTGGGATTTTGGAAGGTCATGGCTGTTAGTTATGAATTGAGCAGCGGAAAAAGTACGCGATTTTAATAGATAAGCGCGTGCTTGCCTAAGTCAATGGCAGGCTTTATCAGATAAGCCGCGCGGCGGTGTCAACGCCAAGTAGAAATGTCCGCTTGGTCGTTTTTTGTTACGCCGTCACAGC
>JAVHRN010000092.1:0-1776 GCA_036171695.1 Gallionella sp. | reverse complement strand
CGCCCACTTCATCGGGCGCCGTGCCGTCCTCGTTCCACTCCAGCGCGTCCCACTGTTCTTGCTCGTCTTCGGATAGCTCGTCGTATTTAATGCCCTCGCGCTGAAACTTGAGCGGTACGGAAACCGCCTCGGGCGGAACCAGAAACTTATCGGACACCGCATCGTCCAGCGAATAGGCATCGGTCGGCACGCCGCTTTCCAGGTCGAACAGGCCATAGGTATTGTGGTCTATTTCGTCCTTGGGCGTCGCCGTCAGCCCCACCAGCAGGCTGTCGAAATACTCGAAGATGGCGCGATATTTCTGATACACCGAACGGTGCGCCTCGTCGATCACAATCAGGTCAAAGTAACCCACGCCAAAGCGGCGTTGCCCGTCCTTCGCCTCGTCAATCAGCCCCATCATGGTGGGATAGGTGGAAAAGTAAACCCGCCCCTCGGTATCTTTCTCGGTAACCAGATTCACCGGCGACGAATCCGGCAAGTGCGTCTTGAAGGCATTGACCGCCTGCCGCACCAACGCCACGCGGTCGGCCAGAAACAGCACGCGCTTGGCCCAGTTGCAGCGCATCAACACATCGGCTAGCGCAATCACCGTGCGCGTCTTGCCAGCACCCGTAGCCATCACCACTAAGGCCTTGCGCTGGCGGTCGGTTTCAATGGCTTCGCCGATGCGGCGGATCGCGCGGGTCTGGTAATAGCGCTCAACAATCGCCTCGTTAATCGTCGCGGCGGCCAGCGATTTGCGCGTGGTTCTGCGCTGAATCATCAACTCCAGCTCGGCCTTTTTGAAAAAGCCCTGCACCGCACGCGGCGGGTAGCTGGCATCGTCCCACAGCCAATGCTCATAGCCATTGGTGTAGAAAATCACCGGGCGCTGGCCGTACTTCGCTTCCAGGCAATCGGCATACAGCTTGGCTTGCTGCTGCCCCACCTTGGCATCGCGCTTGGTGCGCTTGGCTTCAATCACTGCCAGCGGCTTGCCGTCATCTGCCCACAACACATAATCGACAAAGCCAACGCCGGAATCGCTGGGCATGCCGCGCACTTCAAACTCACGGTCTTGCGGCTTATCCAGCGGCCAGCCCGCTTCTTTCAACAGCAGGTCAATGAAGTAGTCGCGGGTTTGCGCTTCGGAATAATCGTGGGTATCGAGTTGCGCGGAGTTAGCTTTCTTGGCCGCAGCGATTTCCTCGCGCAGCTTTTTCAGCTCTTCATCCAGCGCGGTCTTGTCGGCCAGTAGCGTGGTGAGTTTTTGGTCACGTTCGTGCAGTTGCGCTTCCAGCTTCTGCAATTGGTCTAGTGACTGCGCCGGTGCGGCGAAAGGCTGCGGCAACAATGCAGCAGAAAAACTCAGCGCAGGATCAGGGCGCGATTTCTTGCCATAGGTGCGTGCCAGCCAGTAGCAAACGTGGAACAGCTCGCGCGTCGCCGTCAGCGCATCGGCAGCCAAAATCTTGCGCGTGCTGTGTACCGCCAGATTGCCAAGGTCTTTGATGAGCTTGGTCTTGGTGAACACCGCCTCACCCGTTGCCTTGCGGAAAGTGGGCTCATGAATGAGCGCACTCAAGTGATCCTGGTACGGCAGCTTGAGCGACTTGTCGTAGGTGTAGAGCCATGCGACCGTCAATTCCAACGCGCGGCGGGAATAAAAGCAGGATGCGCGAGCATCGGTGTTCGCCATTCCTTCTGCTTGGGTTGCTGCTTCATACAGCAACGGCCATTCAAGCTGAAGGAAAAGGAAGTTGGAAGAGGTCGTCATGATTTACTCATTGCCGC
>JAVHRN010000091.1:0-8422 GCA_036171695.1 Gallionella sp. | reverse complement strand
ATTGCCCAGCCAGCATTTCGCGCACTTGCCGCACCTGCATTTTTTTCCAAGGCGATTACTTTGATCCAATTTGGATATTCATTTTCAAGCGCTTGTAAAACCGCCAGCGTGCCATCACCGCTCGCATCGTCTATCAAAATCACCTCGGCAGGCTTCAAAATTTGGTTTTCGATAGATTGAAGTGAGCGTTTTATGGTTTTAGAACAACAATAGCAGGGTATCACTACACTCACTGCAGCCATGTTTCCCAGCTTCAATTTAGCACCCCCAGTTTAATAGCCGAAAAATACGAAATGACATTTTCATTTATTTCATATGGCAAAAATGGGGATGGCGCAAATCCTTCTGAGCCCGCAATTCCTCGCAAGAAAAATACAATCCCAGCCAAGCCTACCAATAACAACCCTAGACGAACCTTTGGGTTACCCATTAACAACTCAAACTCCGGCTTAAATTGTGCATTCACAAGAATTGCAAACAGTATGGCGTATTGCACCCTCAATCCAGCGTAACTAAATTTAGCCATTAAAAAGGCCGCCCCAACCAACACAAACAGCGCCACAACTTGATAGCGAGTTAGAAGATTTTTCGGTAGTTTCGATAAGCCATAGAAAATAAATAGCGTAGCCAGTGAAAGTACCAACGGAGCTAATCCAGAGAGCATGGAAGGCGCTGAAATATTCGAGTAGGTAGTTACTTTATTTTCCCAGTAGGCATCTCCCGATGACGCTACCGATGGAGCTACCGATGGAGCTACCGATGGAGCTACCGATGGAGCTATCGATGGAGCTATCGATGGAGATATCGTGAATAGCACACCAGCCAGTATGACTGTGAACAACAAGTACTTTCTTTGCTCTTTATTATCCGTCATAACCCATGTAACAGCTAAAAGTATTAACGCTGAGCTATGCATAAAGACAGCTACGCCTTGTACGAATCCACTAGCCCACCACTGTCCTCGGTAAGATAACGCAATAGCATAACTTGTAAGCGCAAAGGCCAAGCCGTATCGCAAACCATTCATTGTCATATCCAGATAAAAAATGGGCACGATACAGATAAAGAAGATCCATCGTGACTGGATAGATTTCTGCGCAGCCCAAATCAAAATGATGGTCGTTAAAAAACCAATGATGACAATAATTAGCGTAGGGCTCGCATTAAAATCAAGCAAAAGTTTGGATAGGAACGTAAATTCTCCCCATCCAATTAATGGTGTCTGTGCAAATCCAGAAACCGCCATCCCAACTTCACTTATGAGTTGAATAATTTGCAAATAGACTGCCGTATCAGTCCCCACCATTCCTCGCATTGAAAACAACAAAACAAGCGGGAGCATACCGGCGAGAAGAACCGCCATCCTCGGCGCCCCTACCCCCCTAAACGCAAGTACCAAACAAGCATAGTAGAGCGCAAATGCCGTCAAATACACAATCATGGCTACCTAACGTCCCATGGAAATCGCTTGCCTTCTGCGACTACAAATTCATTTAATGCACGGTATGCGTCGCTCACCTTCGGCAAGTTTTCAATAACGCTCGAATTGGCAGTTGCTTTAGGTCTAATAACTCTATGACTAACACGTCGAGTTTGAAGCCAAAATTCGTTAATTATCTCCATCGAGATATGGACCCAAATACTTAAAGTGCCAACACTATTTGCCATATATCGTATAGAACGTAACGTCTCTGCTAAATAGCCTCGATGGTACACAAGACATCTTGCATACAATCTCGCATAGTTTGGCTTTAACCTGCTTTCTGATAATTTTTCAACTGCCTTAATGATAGAAAACGACCAAACAGTCTGCACACTATAAAACTCTGGAATTGCGGCATCCCACACTAAATTTTGAAATGCGCCTATGTGTGCATTGTCTCGCAACTTACCTTTATGCCCCCCAGAGGCACTTTGTCCTGAGGTGCTTGCCCCAGAACTGCCAGGTAAGACGAAGGGGAAATCCAGCTTCACAATCCTTTGACTCTTTACTGCAACTAAGGCAGCGCTATAAATATCTGGGCTAACGCCACCAAACAAACTGCCATATTGTGCTTGAATTTTTTGAACGACTTGACGGGATACCATTCCTAAATAGGCTCGCGGCATTCCAGCAGGCCCCGCCCCCAAATCTTTCAAGCAAGCCCGCAATTCAGCCGCTCCATCAACCTCTACAGCACTTGCTGTATACGAAGCTATTGCCAATTTTGCCGCGTACCCGTCTTTGAAATATTTCGATCGAAAGTCTGGCCAACAATATGAAGCACCCAAAGTGCAACCTACGGCATCAATCTGATTTTTTTTTGCCCAGCTCGCAATCTGCTCCGCTTGGGGGCCAAGGCAATCATCGTCACCTATAAATATCAGGTAATCGCCCGAGGCTAGACTCAAACCATTTTCAAAATTTCGAACGACATCTGTTTTTTCACTTGAATGACAATAGAGCAACCGCCCACCTTCAATCCATTTCTGCAACGCGGATTCAATGTCTCGCGTGTCGCTGGTATCGGACACAATTACTTCAGTATCTGGGAAATTTTCTAAAATCGCCGAAACAGCATCAATTGCATAACGCTGCCGATTGTGCGTAGGAATAATTACGGAAAGTATGGGCATAAACTCTGACTATTAGATCATTTCTGCAATTCTGAATGAACATAGCTCAAGGTCAACAGTAGCTCTTTAATTTGAGCAACATCTAGACGCTGCGTGTTATGCGAAGTGTAGTCATCCAACGCATTGGCTTCTGGTTGGCCTTCCAAGATGAATTTGTCGTAATTCAAATCACGATTATCCGCTGGAACTCGATAGTAGCGCCCCATATCGTCCGCTTTGACCATTTCTTCGCGCGACAGCAATGACTCATACAGTTTTTCCCCGTGGCGTGTACCGATAATTTTGATCCCCGCATCACTTTTGAATAACTCTTTGAGAGCGGTCGCTAAATCTTCAATTGTCGAAGCCGGTGCTTTTTGTACAAAGATATCGCCTTGTTGTCCATGCTCAAAGGCGTGCAACACCAAATCTACTGAATCTTCTAGCGACATCAAAAAACGTGTCATAGCTGGATCAGTAACCGTTAATGGCAGCCCCGCTTTCATTTTTTCAATAAAAAGGGGAATGACAGAGCCGCGCGAAGCCATCACATTGCCATAGCGCGTGGCGCACATTACAGGGCCATTTTCGCGAACAGTACGCGATTTAGCTACTAGCACCTTCTCGGCCATTGCCTTAGAGATACCCATCGCATTGATGGGATAAACCGCCTTGTCAGTACTTAACAGCACTACACGTTTGACGTTGTTTGCAATCGCAGCATTCAATACATTTTCAGTACCAAGCACATTAGTACGCACCGCTTCCATGGGATAAAACTCACAAGAGGGCACTTGTTTAAGTGCCGCCGCATGAAATACATAATCCACCCCAGACATTGCCTGGGCAATACTTTGATAATCGCGCGTATCACCTATATAAAATTTAACCTTGGGATGGTTTAAGGCAATGCGCATGTCCTCTTGCTTCTTTTCATCGCGGCTAAACACAATAATTTCTTTGACATCGCTATGTAAGAAACGGTTGAGTACGGTGTTGCCAAATGAACCCGTTCCGCCTGTAATCATCAATACTTTGTTATTAAACATTTTTGTTCCAATTAATTAAATTTTAATTTCGTGAATGTTGCGCTTCAAGTAAGTTAGCCCCGCTACCCCGCCGATGATGAGCATAATCAGTGAAAAAACAGCCGCTTGATACTGGACTCCACTAAACGACGAAAGTGCCAATTTTACTATATATCCAGCTCCTGCTATTGCTAGAAGTAACTTTGCCGCCATGAATAAAGAATCCTTTGCATACACGCTGGTTTTGACTAGTGACATGGCTCTAAACCAAGAGACCATCGTCGAAATAGTGTGATAGGCCGCATATACCCAACAAACTGCATATGCGTTGTATTGGGCAGCAAAATACACAACCATGATTAGAGTAATTGCTGTCATAGATGCGGATAAGCGCGCCTGAAAATGGTAATCCTGCTGCGCTGTTAGCATGGCAAACGGTATATACCCTAATGCGCCAATTACGACTCCCGGTAATAACACGGCAATGTACTTAACCACCTGATTGGTATTTATCGTATTTCCTAGCCAAAGTGCGACCAAAAAATCTCGATAAAACCACAGTACGAGTGACGGCAGAGCGGTAACCATGAGTAATACAAAAACAAATCTTGCGATTAATCGTCGCGTTTCTAGGGTATTTCCATTCGATACCAGAGAAAGCAACTTGGGTTGGAAGTATTGAGATACTGGCCCCGCCAAAACAGCAATTGGTGTCATGCAAAATGTCACTGCTAAAAAATAAATGGACACTTCTTGTGCCGAAATAAAAGCGGCAATAATCGGCTTGTCTAGCTGCATCACCGCCGCTCCCGCCAAACCAAAAACTAACAAGGGCTTGCCCTGTTTTAATAATGCTTGGCAACCTGCAAAGTCGTATTGAATAATGAAGCCAGCTGGCATGTGTGCCGTTAAAGTGCGCGTACACGCCCTGCGTGTGAGTGCCAGTTGCAGTAAAGTTGTGAGTAGTTGTGCAGCAATAAAAACGGGAATGGTGGCGGCAATTTTCTGGAGCGCGATGAGCGTAATTGCCGCACGAAACAGCGCGCCAAAGAGTTGTAGGCTGCTTGCCGCTTGATACGATTTTGCTCCCAGCAAAACGGTCTGCCCTAAGTTTTGCAACACCATCGCCCAGAACAACCAAGCAATCGCAGCGGTCGCGAGCCCTGATAAATTCGCTGGCGAACTCAGTACGCCCCACAGCCCAGCAAGCAGTAACAGCCCTAAATAAAAAACACTTAAAACGACCTCTGCATTACGCCACATCTTGGCAGAATTCGGTGAGCCTGTTCCGTGTACCGCCACCTCGCGCCCTACCATCGTGGACATACCCAAATCCAACATGACGAGCAGAGCTTGTAGCGA
Organism: Gallionella sp.; assembly: GCA_036171695.1. GTDB lineage: Bacteria > Pseudomonadota > Gammaproteobacteria > Burkholderiales > Gallionellaceae > Gallionella. The sequence continues at coordinate 3,437 of JAVHRN010000091.1, read as the reverse complement.
CAAGATGACCGCGACCACGCCAAATTGCGCTGCACCTAATATGCGATAAAACATCGGCATGAACAACAATACCACCAGCACGCCGCCCGCTTTGCTGATAAATAGCATGGCTAAGTTGGCCAAACCATGTCTGCTCAATGCAATCATCGCAGGGTCTTGTCCGTAACAGCACTCTGCACCGCTTGCACCACTTGTTCCAAATCGTGCGGTGTTAGCCACCATCCACATGGCAAGGCAATCACGGTATTTTGCAACTCAGTGGTATTGGGCAAGTCGCGCGATGAGGGGCGGAAGCAGGTATAAATATCATTGCGTTGATGCAGTTTGGATGCCATTACGCCTTGTATTTTTAGTTGTGCTAACACCTCATCTCGATGCTTCACTTTTATAAGCAACACCCAATAAGATGATTGCGAATTAGGCAGCTCGTTTAGCAGCGTAACGGCTGGGATTGCCGATAGCTTTTCTATCAGCCATGCCGCGTTTTTTCGTGTTGACTCTATCCGTGCGCTAACGCTTTCGAGTTGTGCACAAGCGATGGCTGCACACAGATTATTTAAGCCTATCGAGCCGCCCGCTTCAGGTATCAGTGAGGCTGCGTTAATCTCCCCGCTACTGGCTCGAAAGGTGCTGGCATCTATGCCAAAACGTCTGAGCTTCCTAGCGCGCACAGCCTGTGCGGGATTTTTACAAACTAATGCACCACCTTCAGTAGCATTAATTTGTCGATTGGGATAAAACGAATACACTGCGAACTCCCCAAACCCGCCAGTAAATTTCCCATCGAGAGCGGCAAGCAAAGCGTTGTCGCAATCTTCAATCAAAACGATGTTGTGTCTTCTACAAATCTCAGCGATTTCTTTGGCAGGACTGGGGTAACCCGCCAAATGATAGAGAATCGCCGCCTTGGTTTTCGGTGTAATCGCCGCTTCAAAATCAGGCGCATCAACATATGCAGCATTCGCCGCCATATCTACCCAGATTGGTTGCGCACCCAATGTTGCAATGGGTGAATTAGTCGACATACAAGCAAATGCACTGGTAAGTACATCGTCGCCAGCGCGCACTCCAGCCAAGTGCAAAGCAAGTTGGATAGCACTGGACATATCGATAGTGCTTACCACATTTTCTTGCTTGAGTAGCGTGGACAAACCTCGCTCGAAAGCAGCTATATGCACTCCGCTCGCAATGCGACCAGATCTCATTACTTCTATAGCCGCCGCTTCCATCTCTGGCGTGTTAATCGCATTAAATAATGAGACTGTTCTCATAGCGCGTATTGATTTAGCCTTTTTTCAGAGCATCAACGATGCGTTCACGATCCTCAACACTCACCCACCAGCCGCAAGGAATATGAATCATGCGTTCGTAGTATTTAGCGAGATTAGGCAATGCACCCGCATAAGGTTTGAAGATGGAATGGAAATGATTAGGGCGATGCAGCTTGGAGGCCATGACATCAATCTCTGCCAAGCGTTTTTCAATATCATCCGCATGATCTGAAAGTACTGTATAGAGCCAATAACTAGGTTCAGCTTGTGCGTCGAATGTGGCTACGGACAACCCGGGAATGCTGGCAATCGCTTGGTCAAAATATCGTCCGTTAGCTTTATGTTTGTCGATGATGCGGGCATGAATATCTCGCAACTGCACCAGCCCTATTGTGGCAGCCACATTATGCATGTTGTATTTGTAGCCCAAACTGGTGATATCAATTTCAGTTCTCGGCACGCCTTTTTCTAAACCAAACCAGCGAAATTTTTTAGCTGTGCGCGTTAAAGATTGATCTCGCATCGTCAAGATGCCCCCGTCCACTGTGGTCATATGCTTAATGGCTTGCAAAGAGAAAATCGCAAAATCACTCATCGTACCGATTCCCGCTCCCGCATAACGTGCGCCTAAAGCGTGAGCACAGTCTTCAACGAGCGGAATACCATGCTCAGACGCTATCGCAACTATTTCCGCCATGCGTGCCGGCATACCTGCGTAATGCACCACTACAATAGCCTTGGTTTTCGCCGTGATACTCGCTTTGATAGCGGCGGGGTCTAAATTACCTGACGTAACATCGACATCCGCGAAGACAGGCGTTGCGCCCACTTGCAAAATGGACGTATTGGTTGGCTCTGCGGTCATGCTAGTAGTAATAATTTCATCGCCTGATTTAACGCCCGCCAACACGAAAGAGGCATGGAGTGCTGCTGTGCCACTGCTCATTGCTAATGACGGCGGCAAGTTAAAAGCTTCAGAAAACTGTTTTTCAAATTGATAAACAGGCTCGCCCTCAGCAATTTGTCCGCTATACAAAATCGCCTCTAGTGCAGGCATTAAGTCTTGTTTTTCGGGCAAGCCAACTTTAACTAATGGAATCATTTTTAATCTCGATTAAATTCTATCTAACACGGAAAAGCGGAATAATTTCTTCCAGTCAATATTATCCAACTCAGGTTTGAGAGGCAGCCACATTTGCAAATTAGCTGGTGTTAGGTTCAGCGTCGCGCCTCGTTCAGCCAATCTCTCCAACAACTCGTCACCTTGATGGGCATTGATGCGCCATTTTTTTTCTGGTATCGCAATCAATAACCCAACTAGGTCTCCTAGGTAGCCCGTCCAATCAGCCAGAATAATGCCATTGCTGTCTTCAATGAAGATAGCTTGAGCATCTTTATAACTCATACGGAAACCCGATTTTGCAAAGGGTGGCAAACCCAATTCAACGGGGAAACTTTGTCGTAATGGAGTAACCATCGAGCTGGCTTTAGATTTGGCACACTCACTTAAGTCAACTATGCCAAATAGCCCGTCATCATTGAGCTTAAACCCTTGAGGTGCATACACATCATGCTTGCTCGTCCACAAAGTGAGCGCGTCATAATTACGTCTTTTTGCTTCCTCAATCGCTGCCTGTAATATCGCTTTAGCATAGCCACGCCCTCGAAATTCAGGGGCGACGCAAACCAAGCCTATTGAAGCAACTTTATATTTTCCGGACACCGACACATCGCCCACTTCTTTAACACATAAACCGCCAATCACATTCCGACCCTCACCTAATCTCACATACCAAACGTGGTTAGATATTTTCTCTAGCCACGGGAAGTGGGCATGAAGTGAAATACCTCTATGTTTTGACTGAAAGAAAACATTCCACATTACGTCGAGCAATGGCCTAGTGCTTTTATTAGTGATCTTAATTCTCATTACAGCCTTTTTGCTTAAACGCGGTTTTAACACTTAACAAGGCTTGCAAATAATCGTACAACTGCATATCCGCGCCAAAGTTTTCAGCGACGCTGCTGCGGATAATGCTGCGTTGTTGCTCGCTTAAGCGCATGACTACAGTTTGCTACTCGTGGTTAGATAAGCGGAGGCAAATTTCTCAATCTGTTCGAGCACCGCTAATAGTTCATTCGCGAGCACATAAGCCTTATTCAAAA
>JAVHRN010000090.1:0-38468 GCA_036171695.1 Gallionella sp. | reverse complement strand
TTCAGGATTCAGGATTCAGGATTCAGGATTCAGGATTCAGGATTCAGGATTCAGGATTCGGGATTCGGGATTCTGGAGCGCGGCGGTTTTTAATCCCGCATCCTTGTTCCCGAATCCCGAATCCCGCATCTTGCTTGTCAGGTTTCTTGCGTAGTAGTTGCCGCAGCGGGAGCGGCGGGTGGCGTGTCCTGGGGCGGTACGGCTGCTCGCACGGCTTGCGGCTTAGGCGGACGAGGTGGATTACCCGCCATGATGTCGTTGATTTGATCCGCATCTATGGTTTCCCATTCGAGCAGAGCCGCCGCCATCGCTTCCATTTTGTCGCGATTAGTTTCAATCAAATGGCGCGCCAAATTGTATTGTTGATCAATGATGCGACGCACTTCCGCATCGACTTTTTGCAAGGTCGCTTCAGAAATACTGCGCGTGAAATTAGGTTGGCCGCTATCGCTTTCAGCTTCGCTATACACCATCGTGCCCAGCGCGTCCGACATACCCCATTGCGTCACCATCTTGCGCGCCATCGCGGTAGCACGTTCAAAATCGTTGGATGCGCCAGTGGTCATCTGATTCATAAATAGCTCTTCGGCAATGCGTCCACCAAACAACACGGCAAGGGTGTCGAGGATGCGATTTTTATCCATGCTGTAACGGTCTTCGGTGGGCAACTGCATGGTCAAACCCAATGCTCTGCCGCGCGGAATAATAGTGACTTTATGCACGGGGTCGGTCTTGGGCAACAAGCGCGCCACCACCGCATGCCCCGATTCGTGATAGGCAGTATTGCGACGCTCTTCTTCAGGCATCACCATGCCGCGCCGTTCCGCACCCATCATAATTTTGTCTTTGGCACGCTCAAAGTCGTCCATCTCGACAAAACGCTTGTTACTGCGCGCAGCGAACAAAGCGGCTTCATTGACCAAGTTAGCCAAGTCCGCGCCTGAGAAACCAGGTGTGCCACGCGCCAACAGTTCAGCTTTAACATCGCCGCCCATGGGAATTTTGCGCATGTGTACCAACAAAATTTGTTCGCGTCCGCGTATATCAGGCAAGCCCACCACCACTTGACGATCGAAGCGACCAGGACGCAGCAAAGCCGCATCCAACACATCGGGACGATTGGTCGCAGCAATCACAATCACACCTGACGCGCCTTCAAAACCGTCCATTTCAACCAGTAATTGATTCAGCGTTTGCTCACGTTCGTCGTTACCGCCGCCCATGCCTGCACCGCGATGCCGACCGACCGCATCAATTTCGTCGATAAAAATAATGCACGGGGCTTGCTTCTTGGCATCTTCAAACATCGAGCGCACGCGCGACGCGCCCACACCGACAAACATTTCTACAAAATCCGAACCTGAAATCGAGAAGAACGGCACTTTGGCTTCGCCCGCAATGGCACGCGCCAACAGGGTTTTACCTGTACCTGGGCTGCCGACCAACAACACGCCGCGTGGAATCCGTCCGCCCAAGGCTTGAAATTTATTCGGGTCTTTTAGGAAATCAACCAGCTCGGAGACTTCTTCTTTGGCTTCATCGCAACCCGCCACATCGGCAAAAGTAATGCGTTCTTTGGTTTCGTCTAATAAACGCGCCTTGCTTTTACCAAACGAAAATGCGCCGCCCTTGCCACCACCGCCTTGCATCTGACGCATGAAAAATATCCATACGCCAATCAGCAACAACATCGGAAACCAGTTGATAAAAATGTTCATCAAAAAAGATTGCTCTTCTTCCGCTTTGGCTTCGATTTTTACGCCATTTTTGAGCAGGTCAGAGACCATCCACAAATCATTCGGGGCGTAGCTGGTGACGCGTTTGCCATCCGAGGTGGTCGCCTTCAAAGTGCGCCCTTCGATGGTGACTTTGGCAATGTGACCTAGCTTCACTTCGTCAAGGAATTGCGAGTAATCCAGCTGCGCTTGCGACGCTTGCTGCTGACGATTGTTAAATGTATTGAAAACCGTCATCAGCACTAAGGCTACGACCAACCAAATAGCGACACTCTTAAAATTATTCACAATGTTTTCCTTAAATCAGCCTTGGGTGATGCCCAAAGGACGCGCATTAAACTATGCTTTACTTCATTACTCAAGAAGGCTGTTAGATTTTCCCAGTTGCTAAGAGATACAACTCACTACTGCGGTCACGCGAGGCTTTCGGTTTACGCGTCACCACTTTGCTAAAACGGCTGCGCAGTAATTTCAAATAATCTTCAAAGCCTGAGCCTTGAAACACTTTCACCAAAAAATAACCATCGGCTTGTAATTGTTCGCAAGCGAACTCCATCGCTAACTCGGCTAAATACAGTGCGCGTGCCAAATCGGCATTTAACACGCCACTCATATTGGGAGCCATATCAGAAATCACAAGGGCAACTTGGCGACCCGCCAGCAAATCTTGCAATTGTTTTAACACGCTGTCTTCGCGGAAATCACCTTGAATAAAATCCACGCCCGACAAAGGATCTAAAGGCAATAAGTCCAACGCAATCACTTTGCCGCTACGACCAATTTCACGCGCCGCCACTTGCGACCAACCGCCCGGCGTTGCGCCTAAATCCACCACCACCATGCCAGACTTGAATAATTTATCTTTGGCATTGATTTCCAACAGCTTGTAGGCAGCGCGCGAACGGTAACCATCTTTTTGTGCCATTTGCACATAAGGATCGTTCACATGCTCGCGCATCCATTGTTTACTAGTCTTAGAGGGCTGCATCGTTTAGAATCTCGACTTTATTTTTTGAAAGTTTATATGTTGACGTTATCTGTATCTGAACGCTTAGTGCTTAAAGGCCGCGCCCATTCCCTCAAACCTACCGTGATGATTGGCAATGCAGGTTTAACCGAAACTGTTTTGAAAGAAATTGCGGCTGAACTGAAACGCCATGAGCTGATTAAAATTCGTGTGATGGGCGATGACCGTGAATTACGCGCCACGATGTTCACTGAAATTTGCAGCCAACTCCACGCCGCACCCGTGCAACACATCGGCAAAATGTTAGTGGTGTACTTGAAAGATACCGAACCTAAAACCATCGCCATCAAAAAGATGCCGCGTCATAAAGGCAAGAAACTCACTAAAAAGCAACTCGCAAGTCGCAATTAAGTACCCTGCACATGATGAGTGCCAACCTTAGGCACTCAAGAGAACTGAAAAAATCTTTCCTTGCTCTGCGTGCTTAGGCTTGCCAATTAGATGTACTGAACTTCCACCACTTCGTATTCGCGCACCCCGCCTGGGGCTTGCACTTCAGCAATATCTCCGCTGTATTTACCAATCAAGGCACGCGCAATCGGTGAGCTAATCGAGACTTTGCGTTCGCGAATATCGGCTTCATCTTCGCCGACGATTTGATACGTCACCACGTCGCCGTTATTCACATCTTCCAAAATAACTGTCGAGGCAAACACGCAACGCCCATCGGCATTGATGGCGCGTGGATCAATAATTTGCGCACTGCCCAGCTTGCCTTCTAGCTCTTGAATACGTCCTTCGACAAAGCCTTGACGCTCTTTCGCAGCATCGTATTCAGCATTTTCAGATAAATCGCCTTGCGCACGCGCTTCGGAAATAGCTTGAATGACCGACGGTCGCTGCACGGTTTTTAGATTGTGCAATTCAACGCGTAATTTTTCTGCGCCAACTGCGGTTAAAGGAACTTTGCTCATAGTGGAAATACTCGTAAGTGGTGATAAGTGAGTGATGGTTAGCGGCTAGCAATGATGCGTTGATGTTGCGATTGCAAGTCATACACGCGCAAACCCGTTAAATGTTGCATCCCGATACAAGCCGCACGCGCACCCGCCAAGGTGGTGTAGTAGGTCACGCGTCCTTGCAAAGCGGCATTGCGAATGGAATACGAATCACGCATTGCCGACGCTTTGCTATCGACAGTATTGATAATCAGACTGACATCGCCGTTTTTAATCATATCGACGACATGCGGACGACCTTCAGCAACTTTATTCACCGTTGTCACCGCCACGCCAGCGGCGGTCAATGCCGCTGCTGTGCCACGCGTTGCCAAAATCGTAAAGCCCAGTTGTTGCAAGCTACGCGCCACTTCTGCCGCACCTGCTTTGTCAGCATCACGCACACTGATAAAAACTTTGCCTGATTTAGGCAGCTTCACGCTGGCCGCCAACTGTGATTTCACAAACGCTTCGGCAAAGGTGTCGCCTACGCCCATAACCTCGCCCGTCGATTTCATTTCTGGGCCCAAAATAATATCGACCCCAGGGAATTTAATAAATGGGAATACCGCTTCTTTAACCGAGTAGAACGGCGGAATAACTTCTTTGGTAATGCCTTGTGATGCCAGCGTCTGACCTGCCATGCAACGCGCTGCCACTTTAGCTAACGGCACACCTGTCGCTTTGGACACAAACGGCACAGTGCGTGAGGCGCGTGGATTAACTTCTAGGACATACACAGTGTCAGCTTGAATAGCGAACTGCACGTTCATCAAGCCCACGACATTCAAGGCTTTTGCCATTGCCACAGTCTGACGGCGCAGCTCATCTTGCATCGCCTGCGACAAACTAAACGGCGGCAACGAGCAGGCTGAATCGCCTGAATGCACACCCGCTTCTTCGACGTGCTCCATGATGCCGCCGATAATGACTTGCACACCGTCCGACACGGCATCCACATCAACTTCAATTGCGTCATTCAAAAAACGATCCAGCAAAATTGGCATCCGTTCTGGATACGTTTTAGCCAACTCTTCTGCGTCGCGCATATAGCGTTCTAAATCAGGCTGGGCATGAATAATTTCCATACCGCGTCCGCCCAACACGTTGCTGGGACGCATCACCAAGGGATAGCCAATTTCTGCTGCACCCGCCAATGCGTCTATGCCATTGCTAGCAATACGATTCGGCGGCTGCTTCAAATCAAGCTCACGCAACATGGCTTGGAAACGCGCGCGGTCTTCAGCTTTGTCGATCATGTCGGGCGTGGTACCGATAATTTTTACGCCAGCTTTTTCTAAGCCATGCGCTAATTTCAACGGGGTTTGACCACCGTATTGCACAATCACGCCGATTGGTTTTTCAATCGCCACAACTTCAAGCACGTCTTCTAAAGTCAGCGGTTCAAAATACAAACGATCCGAGGTGTCGTAGTCGGTTGAAACGGTTTCAGGATTGCAGTTGAGCATGATGGTCTCAAAACCATCTTCGCGACACGCTTGCGCCGCATGAACACAGCAATAATCAAACTCAATACCTTGCCCAATACGATTCGGCCCACCGCCCAGCACCATGATTTTTTTGGCGTTAGTCGGCTGCGATTCACACTCTTCTTCGTAGGTGGAATACAGGTACGCGGTGTTAGTCGCGAACTCTGCGGCGCAGGTATCCACGCGTTTGTACACAGGACGTACACCGAGCGCGTGACGATAGGCACGCACTGCTGCATCGTCGGTTGCCAGCAGCGCAGCAATGCGCGCATCGGCAAACCCACTGCGTTTTAGCGCGCGCATTTCATCAAACTTGATGCTGTCTAAATCACGTTGCAACAACGAATTTTCTTGGCGAATTAAGTCTTCGATTTGCACCAAAAACCACGGATCGATTTTGCTAATCGCAAACACTTCAGCCACGCTCATGCCGAGACGGAAGGCATCCGACACCGCCCAAATACGTTCAGGGCCAGGGTTGCCTAGTTCGGCACAAATCGCATCGCGATCGGTTGATTTGCTATCCAAGCCATTCACACCAACCTCCAAGCCGCGCAAGGCTTTTTGGAACGATTCTTGGAAAGTGCGACCAATCGCCATCACCTCGCCCACCGACTTCATTTGCGTGGTTAAACGATCATTGGCTTGCGGGAATTTTTCAAATGCAAAACGCGGAATTTTGGTGACCACATAGTCGATGGTCGGCTCAAACGAAGCAGGAGTCGCACCACCCGTAATATCGTTTTGCAACTCGTCCAGCGTATAGCCGACCGCCAGTTTTGCTGCGATTTTAGCAATTGGGAAACCCGTCGCTTTAGATGCCAGCGCGGAGGAACGCGACACACGCGGATTCATTTCAATCACCACCATGCGGCCATCATTGGGATTGATGGAAAACTGTACGTTAGAACCGCCCGTTTCCACACCAATTTCACGCAACACTGCCAAGCTGGCATCGCGCAAAATTTGGTATTCCTTGTCGGTCAAGGTTTGCGCAGGCGCAACGGTAATCGAGTCACCGGTATGGACACCCATCGGGTCTAAATTTTCAATCGAGCAGATGATGATGCAATTGTCATTGCGATCACGCACCACTTCCATTTCGTACTCTTTCCAACCCAGCAGCGATTCTTCAATCAGCAGCTCGCAAGTCGGTGAGGCTTCTAAACCTCGTTCGCAAATCTCCACAAATTCTTCGCGGTTGTAAGCAATCCCGCCGCCCGATCCGCCCATCGTAAACGAGGGACGAATCACGGTCGGGAAGCCCAACACTTGCTGTACTTGCAAGGCTTCTTCCATCGAATGGGCAATCATGGATTTTGCCGAAGCCAAACCAATCCGCGTCATCGCTTGCTTGAATTTCTCGCGATCTTCCGCCATGTCGATGGCCTCACGCGACGCGCCTATCATCTCGACGTTATATTTTTCCAACACACCATGTTTCGCCAAATCCAAAGCACAGTTCAAAGCGGTTTGACCACCCATAGTCGGCAAAATCGCATCCGGACGTTCTTTGATGATAATTTTTTCCACCATCTGCCAAGTAATCGGCTCGATGTAAGTTGCATCCGCCATATTGGGGTCGGTCATAATCGTGGCAGGATTGGAATTGACCAACACCACGCGGTAACCCTCTTCGCGCAAGGCTTTGCAGGCTTGTGCGCCTGAATAATCAAACTCGCACGCTTGCCCAATTACGATAGGACCTGCGCCGATGATGAGGATGGTTTTAATGTCTGTTCTTTTAGCCATATTTTTCGCCACAGAGCACACCGCAAACAGCGCGCGAAAAACGCGCGACATTCGCAGTGGCTTAAAGTTTTGCGCTCTCCATTAAACCAACAAATTTATCGAACAAGGCATCCACGTCATGCGGACCTGGGCTCGCTTCAGGATGACCTTGGAAGCAAAAAGCAGGCTTATCAGTCAACTCAAAACCTTGCAATGTGCCATCAAACAAAGAAATGTGTGTGACGCGCGCATTCGCAGGCAATGTTGCCGCGTCCACCGCAAAACCATGATTTTGACTGGTAATCATCACTTGCTTGGTTTGTACGTTTTGTACTGGATGGTTGGCGCCGCGATGACCAAATTTCATCTTCACGGTTTTCGCCCCTGCTGCCAGACCCAAAATTTGATGACCTAAGCAAATCCCAAACAAGGGCATATTTTTTGCCAAGAAAGTTTGTACCGCCGCAATCGCGTAATCGCACGGCTCAGGATCGCCAGGGCCATTCGACAAAAACACACCATCTGGATTCATCGCCAACACCTCAGCAGCCGAGGTTTGCGCTGGCACCACGGTAATGCGACAGCCGCGCTCCGCCAACATGCGCAAAATGTTGCGCTTCACCCCAAAGTCATACGCGACCACGTGAAAAGCCGAGGATTCGGGATTCAGGATTCGGAATTCAGCAGAACCCACCGCCCCGTCTTTTTCTGAATCCTTGCTACGGAATCCTTGCTCCTGAATCCTTGCTCCTGAATCCAAATATCCCGCACCTAGTTTCCATTCGCGCTGATTCCATCCATAAGGCTTAGTGCAAGTCACCACTTGCGCCAAATCCATCCCTGCTAATCCCGTAAACCCCCGAGCTGCCGCCAACGCTGCCTCAACATTGTCGCCCGTCGCGATACAGCCGTTTTGCGCGCCTTTGCTGCGCAATATGCGCGTCAACTTACGCGTATCAATGCCCGCAATCGCGACCACATTGTTAGCTTGCAAATACTCAGGCAGCGATTGGGTACTGCGGAAATTACTCACCGTCATCGACAAGTCACGAATAATCAACCCGCTGGCAAACACCTGACGCGATTCCACATCTTCGGGATTACAGCCCACATTACCAACATGCGGATAAGTGAGCGTGACGATTTGTTTGCAATATGAAGGGTCGGTAAGAATCTCTTGATAGCCCGTCATCGAGGTGTTGAAAACCACCTCCCCGACGCTGCTACCTAGCGCACCGATGGCGATACCGCGAAACACAGTTCCGTCGGCTAAAACAAGAATGGCAGGGTTTATTGGCGACACTGAATACTCCCTATTTTGAACATAAAGAAGCGGGACGAACCTGAGTTCATCCCGCTGAAAAGTGGCGCGCATTATAGCTCAAGCAGGGGGCATCATCAATCGCAAAATCAAGCGACTACGCGGCTGTATTGCGAGCTACAAATAATCTCAATAACGCTCGACACAGCGGCTGCACTACTGGTAAATTTCGCCCCCTTCGCAGCCCAGCAATTCATCATTTCGATTAAAGGTATTTATGAACATCCAACATCACTCCCTCATTATTTTAGGTTCAGGTCCTGCTGGTTACACCGCCGCCGTCTATGCCGCACGCGCCAATTTGCATCCTGTGTTGATTGCAGGCATGGCGCAGGGCGGACAACTGATGACCACCACTGAAGTAGATAACTGGCCAGCCGACGCGATGGGCGTACAAGGTCCAGAACTGATGGCGCGTTTTCAACAACACGCGGAACGCTTCAATACCAACATTATTTCCGACCACATCCACACTGCCAAACTGCAACAAAAACCTTTCATTTTGATGGGCGATGCCGCCACTTATAGCTGCGACGCGTTGATTATTTGCACCGGGGCTTCGGCACAATATCTAGGCTTGCCTTCCGAAGAAGCCTTTATGGGACGGGGCGTATCAGGCTGCGCAACTTGCGACGGATTTTTTTATCGCAAGCAAAAAGTCGCCGTTATCGGCGGCGGCAACACAGCAATCGAAGAAGCCTTGTATCTTGCCAACATTGCCGACCATGTAACTTTGGTGCATCGCCGCGAAACCTTCCGCGCCGAACGCATCATGGTTGATCACCTGATGAAAAAAGTTGCCGAAGGAAAAATCACCCTGCAACTCAATAGCACTTTGGATGAAGTGCTAGGTGATGCTACTGGAGTCACTGGGATGCGCATCAAAAATATCGTTACGAATGAAAAACAAGACATCGCGCTGCAAGGCGTGTTTATTGCGATTGGGCACAAACCCAATACCGATATTTTTATGGGGCAACTAGAGATGAAAAATGGCTATATCGAAACGCGTGGCGGCAATGCAGGCAACGCTACTGCGACCAGTATTTCTGGCGTATTTGCAGCAGGCGACGTGCAAGATCAAATCTATCGTCAAGCCGTCACCAGCGCGGCAACGGGTTGCATGGCAGCACTCGATGCGGATAAATATCTCGCCGCTATGGGCAAAAATTGACTGTAAGCAAGCCTAGTGAGCACGATGCGGCCGCGCTATTTCAGGCGGCGGTTGCCGATGTAAAAAAACTTGCACCACACACCCGTATCACCCACCACAAGCCGCCTAAGTTCGCGGCTTTTTCTACGCCTACGCAATCCGTAATAATTGCCGATACGCTGTCAGATTTTGATACAGGTAACGTGCCTGATGAATTTTTGCATAACGGTATTGCGCGCTTAACCTTGCGTAAATTACGCAAGCTGCCGATCCAAGATCGCCTGGATTTACACGGTTTAAGCAGTGATGCGGCGCGCCTGCTACTGCAACAATTTCTGCACCACGCCAACGCGCAAGCCATGCGCTGTGTGTTGGTGATACATGGCAAAGGAATGAATAGTCAGGCGGGTGTGGCAGTGCTCAAAATCCGCACGCGCCATTGGCTGATGCAGCATGAGACAGTATTGGCGTATTGCGATGCCCCAGAAAATCAGGGCGGGGCGGGAGCTGTGCTGGTACTGCTGAGAAATTAGTTTTTATGTTTTTGCGACATGACGTACATAACATGTTCAAAAAATAATTGACACCAATCTTGTGAGTTATTTTGCAAGGAGTTGAGTAGATTTTTTACTTCTGAGGCCGGCCAAGTTGGGTTATACGACACCAACATATTTTCGGGATAATTTTCCATACTACTGGCCATGCGATCCGCCATTTGTTTGATGCTATCGAACATATAGGCAAGGTCTCTATCGTTTGCCATATCAGCTGTCATATCACCATACGCAGCGGGATTTTTTTTGGTGAACTCGACAAACTTAGTGAGCACATAAAAAAATTCGCCCTTGTTGTCCTTATTGACAGCATCGCCGAGCATAAACGGTAATACCGATAATTCTAGCCAGTAATAACCCAATTTAGGATTGCGATGTTTCGACACACCGATATAACCATGACGCTCTTTAGCACGTTCAATACAGTCATCCAAAAGCAACTTTTCTGAATCACGGCTAGCAATATTTTGACCATCTAAACTAGACGGTTTAACAATAAAAAAATCGGGGAAATCGCTGTAAATTTTGCCTGAATGATTGTGATCACCGTAATAGCTTTTGAAAATCTTCAGCGCGTCTGAGCTGTTGGCTTCAATATCATGAAATTTTTCGTGTGTAGATTTTTTATCGTTCGCCATAGCGTGCTCCCTGAGTTCTTAATGTGTACTAAATTTGGGGACAGAATCATATCCTGTTAGACTGCCAAAGTGTCATTTTATAACTTGGTATTTAATAAATTTTTTATTTCCACGGAGTGTCTAAATGAATAAGTTACTAATCGTTTTATTACTCGTTACCAGCAATAGTTTTGCTGCCACCAAATGGATAGATGATAAAGGTCAAACCCATTACACCGACCAACTCCCCCCCACCCATGCGCGCGCTAAAGAGCTAAAAGAGTCCAAAGAAATAACTGCACCTGTGGCAACGTCTGACGCTCCAGCGAATAAAGACAACACCAACAAAAAAGACTCCGCCACCGTCAAAAAAGAAGCCGCTGAAAAAAGCGCATTAGAAGCCAAGCAAAATCAGGAAAAAGCCGCAAACTGCACCGCTTCTCAACAAAATCTAGCTAATCTAAAAGACGGCATGCGCGTTGCCACCATAGATCCTAAAACAGGGGAACGTGCATATATGGAAGACGACGAACGTGCTGTAAAAACCACCCAGTATCAAAATGACGTAAAAAAATACTGCAACTAAATTGTTCCTCCCTATAAAAAAACGCAGCCACAGTGCTGCGGTTTTTTATTTTATAACACGCCATGATGACACCAGTATTACGCCACGATTTGCTCGTCGCGCATCAACAAGGCTTCAGCAATATCCACTGTGACGACTTTCGACACCCCCTTCTCCTGCATGGTCACGCCTATCAACTGATCAGCCATTTCCATGGCGATTTTGTTGTGGCTGATAAACACAAACTGAGTTTGCTCGGACATCTTTTTCACCAACTTGCACAAGCGTTCGGTGTTGCTATCGTCCAGCGGCGCATCGACTTCATCAAGCAAACAAAAGGGCGCGGGATTGAGTTGAAATAACGAGAACACCAATGAAATCGCCGTGAGGGCTTTTTCGCCGCCCGACATTAAATGTATCGAGCTATTTTTTTTACCCGGCGGTTGCGCCATCACTTGCACGCCGCTGTCCAAAATCTCTTCGCCAGTCAGCACCAAGCGTGCTTCGCCGCCGCCAAATAAAATCGGGAACATCACCGCTAAATGCTCGTTGACTTTGTTGTATGTATCCATCAGCAGGTCGCGCGATTCCTTGTCGATACGGTGTATCGCGTCTTCTAATGTTGCCATTGCATCGTTCAAATCGAGTGCCTGCGCATCCAAATAATTTTTGCGGTCGGTCGCGGCTTGCAGCTCATCCAGCGCGGCTAAATTCACCGCACCCAAGGCTTCGATGTCGGCTTGCAAACGCGTTAATTCGTTTTGCAAACTTGCCACTTTGTAATTGCCACTTGCCAGCAAAGCCAATAATTCAGACTCTTCTACGCCTTCTAACTGCGCAAGCCATTGCTCAAAATTCAAACGCGCTTCTTGCTCTTTGAGCGTCAGCTCAACCAATTTATCGCGCAGCGGTTGCAAGCCATGTTCATTGCTCATGCGCGCTTGCTCTAGCTTTTGCAAACTTACGCTGGCGTGTTCTAAGGCGTTGCGCGCCTCTGCTAGCGCGGTTTCGCTGGCTTTTCGAGATTGCAAAGCGGTTTGTAATTGCGCTTGTACATCGGTGTCGCTAGTACTGGTGAGTTCTTCATCCAAGCCGATTAAATTAAATTCCAGTTGCGCCAAAGTGGTAGCCGCTTGCGCCATGCCTTTTTGCAAATCGGCCAATTTGTCTTTGCAAGTTTGTGCGAAATAACGCGCTTCTTGCAGACTGTGCTGCGCTTGCTGGCTGCGTCCGCGCTGCTCGCGCAAACTCATATCTTGCGTATTGGCATGGCGTTGCGCGCTGTCAATTTGTGCAAAAAAACTGGCGTTCTGTTCGCGTAACTGCGCCATTTGCTCATCAACTTGTTGCATCTGCATCTGCTCGTTCATCAGCAGCTCGGCTAACTCAGCTAACTCCTCGTCGATTTGCAACACCCGCTCAGCACTGCGTTCCGCCGCTTGAGTGAGCTTCAAAATTTGTAATTGCAACTCATGCGCACGCTGCTGCATCGCACTCGCATCACTACGCAGCGGCATAATTTGTTGCGCGATGTCCTGCAACAAATGTTCAGCAGTTTGCAAAAACTTGTGGGTGGTTTCTAACACGCTGTCTTGCGCGGCTAATTCCGCGTTAAGTTGCTCAATCTCGCGCTGCCGCGCTAACACGCCATGCAACTGGCTATCAGGCGCATGGAACGACACGCTGTGTCGCGTGAGCAGATGACCTGCGCGCGTTACCACCACAGCACCTGCTGGCAAGGTTGCGCGCAGATTTTCTGCACCAGCCAAATCGTCCGCGACAAACACTAAATTGAGCCAATCCTGCAAAGCAGGCAACAACTGCGCATCCTGACATTGCACCAAATCCAGCAAACACGGCAAAGCCTGATTAGGCAAGGCGGACAAGGCATCAGCTTTGAATAAAAAAGCTAGTTTGGCGGCGGGCACATCGAGTGGCACAGCGGCGTTTTTATCCAGCGCGATGGCATTGATGCGCTCGCGCAACACCGCTTCCAAAGCATTTTCCCAGCCGTTGGCAATCTGCAACGATTGCCACAAACGTGGCGCGTGTTGCAAATCGTGGTGCGCCAACCAAGCTGTTAAATTTTTATCGGTGTCGAGTTGATTTTGTAATTGCTGCAAGGCTTGCAAACGCGCCTCAAGTTGGGCGGCAGTGCGTTCAGCGTTTTGCACCGCAAGGCGCGCATCACGCAATTGAGTTTCGGCTTGCGGCTGACGCGCCTGCAAATCGTTTAGCTGCTCTTGAGCGATTTCTTGCTGCATCGCCAGCTCAGCGGCTTGCTCGTGCGCGAGTGACAACGCTCCGCCCTCGCTACGCGGCAAATTATCTTTTTCCAACAACAAGCGCGTGCGCCGCGACTCAATTTGCGTCACATTGCGTTGCAAATTGGCGCGCTGCGTATCGGCTAACTGTAACGACTGTTGCAACTGTAATTGCTCGCGCTGCACCGCTTGATAGGCTTGCTGCGCCTCGCTCGCCGTGTTTTCAGCAGCTGGCAAACGCGCTGCTTCTAACTCAGCGGTTTGTTCGGCTTCAGCTAATTGACACACCGCACTTTCTTGCTGACGTTGCCAATGTTCGAGCAACGATTGCGTACTGCCGCGCTGACTGGCTTGTTGCTCAATATGTTTTTTGGCTTGCGCAATTTGTAGCGCGAGGCGTTGCCGTTGCGTCTCGGCATGGGCGATTTGTTGCTCTAAGCGCGCAATCTCGGCGTTAGTGGAATAGAACTCGCCTTGCTTGATATGCAAGGCATCCGAGAATTGATAATGGCTGCTGCGCGCGCTTTCTAATTGACTTTCCAACTCGCGCAACTGCGCGGTTTGCGCGTCTAATTCGAGGCGCGTTTTTTCTGTCGCTTGCAAAAATTTCGCCCGCTGCGCAGCCGCCTCTTGTTTTTTTAATAACCAAAATAATTGCTGCGAAGTGCTGCGTTGCGCTTCCAAGGCGCGATATTTTTTTGCCACTTCGGCTTGCGCACCCAGATGAATTAACTGCTTATCCAGCTCTTGCAAAATATCACTCACGCGCAATAAATTGTCGCGCGTGTCAGCGATGCGCAATTCAGTTTCACGCCGACGATCACGATATTTTGAAACCCCTGCCGCCTCTTCCAAAAAGATGCGCAGCTCTTCGGGCTTAGCCTCGATGATGCGCGAAATCATGCCTTGCTCGATGATGGCGTAAGCGCGTGCGCCTAGCCCCGTGCCGAGAAAAATATCGGTTACATCTTTGCGCCGCACTTGCTGATTATTGATGAAGTATTTGGATTCGCCATCGCGCGTCAACACGCGCTTAATCGCGATTTCGGCATAGCTTGACCACTGCCCGACCGCCTTGCCTAACGCGTTATCAAACACCAATTCAACACTGGCGCGCGACACGGGTTTACGTTTGCTCGAACCGTTAAAAATTACGTCTTGCATGGTCGCGCCGCGCAACGCCGAAGCCTTCGATTCGCCTAACACCCAACGCAGCGCGTCGATAACATTCGACTTGCCGCAACCGTTCGGCCCCACCACACCGACGATCTGTCCGGGCAGGGAAAAAGCAGTAGGGTCAACAAAAGATTTGAAGCCAGCGAGTTTGATTTGAGAGAGGCGCAAAAGACGTTGGTGTAGATATAATGCGCGGCATTTTAACCTAAGCGCGAGCGCACACCAAATGACTACTAAGCCCACTAAAACTCTGGAAACTTTCCCCAATCCCAACACTAAACGCGATTACCACATCCACATGGAAATCCCCGAATTCACCTGTTTGTGTCCTAAAACAGGTCAGCCCGATTTCGCCACACTGATACTCGATTACATCGCAGATGAAAAATGCGTCGAGTTAAAAAGTCTCAAGCAATACATGTGGAGTTTCCGCGAAGAAGGCCATTTCCACGAAGACATGACCAACTTAATTTTGGATGATTTGGTCGCCGCCACCGCGCCCAAATTTATGCGCCTCACCGCCAAATTTTATGTACGCGGCGGCATCTTCACCAACGTCATTGCCGAACATCGTCAAGCTGGCTGGCAACCCGCGCCATTCGTAGAACTCAGCCAATTTTCCACACAGTCGAATACACGCGGCTAAACGCGCACAGCGACACGGTGTTTCTCGGCATCGACTTCGGCACGTCTGGCGCACGGGCGTGTGCAATAGACCACCAGCAACAGCTCGTTTGGACGCAGCGTAGCGCGCTGCCCGCTGCGCAAACGCCGCAAGATTGGCGCGATGCTTTACATGAATTACTCGATGCACTGCCAGCAGCGATTGCTGCGAATTTGCGCGGCATTGCGCTCGATGGCACGTCTGGCACGGTGTTGCTGTGTGATGCACAGCTCGCGCCTATCTCACCTGCCCTGCGCTACAACGACACGCGCGCCGAGCTTGAAGCAGCCCAACTTAAAATCCTCGCGCCAAAAAATAATATCGTTTGCAGTGCCAGCTCTGGCTTAGCCAAATTTCTTTGGCTCACGCAGCGTTATCAAGGCGCGGCGCACTTTTTGCATCAAGCCGATTGGCTCACCGCGCAGCTCACGGAAATAGGCGGCATCAGCGATTATCACAACGCGTTGAAGACTGGCTACGACGTGGAAAATTTGTGTTGGCCCACTTGGCTGCTGGCTTTGCCCAACACCCATCTGCTGCCACAAGTGGTCGCGCCTGGCGCGTTGCTTGCCCGCATTGCGCCCGATGTCGCGGCGCATTTTGGTATCGCACACGATTGTCAAATCTATGCAGGAACAACCGACAGCATCGCGGCATTTATGGCGAGCGAGGTGCATGAAACTAACGTCGGCGTGACTTCGCTGGGTACAACTTTGGTGTTGAAGCAGTTATCGAATGTGCGCGTCGAGGCAAGTGAATACGGCATTTACAGCCATCGCTATGGAAATCTTTGGTTAGTTGGCGGGGCATCGAATGCGGGTGCTGGGGTATTGAAAAATTATTTTTCAGATGCGCAATTAGCAACATTGAGCGCGCAAATTGATGCGCAACAAATCAGCCCGTTGGACTATTACCCGCTGCCCAAAACTGGCGAGCGATTCCCGACTAACGATGTGAATCTTGCGCCGCGTTTATTGCCTCGCCCCGATGACGATACGGAATTTTTGCATGGTTTATTGCAAGGCTTGGCGCGTATCGAAGCGCATGGTTATGCCAAATTAAATCAGCTCGGTGCCGGCAAAATTTCACGCATCGTAAGCTGTGGCGGCGGAGCAAAAAATCCCGTTTGGCAAGCCATCCGCGCCCGCCATTGCCAAGTCCCCGTCAGTCTTGCCAGCCACAGCGAAGCCGCTTATGGCGCGGCACGCTTAGCACAAAAATCCGCTGCATTAAGCGACGGCTTTTGTTAAAGTCCGCGCCTTGTTTATTTGAGTGCCCACCATGTCCAACGCCGACCCCATCGAAATCGAAAAATTCTCGCAACTCGCCCATAAATGGTGGGACCCGCACAGCGAATTCAAACCGTTACACGACATCAATCCGCTGCGCTTGAATTACATCAATCAACGTGTGCCATTAGTAGGGAAAAAAGTATTGGATGTAGGCTGCGGCGGCGGCATTTTGTCGGAAAGCATGGCGAATTTAGGCGCGCAGGTAACTGGCATTGATTTATCCGACAAAGCCTTGCAGGTCGCCAAACTGCACCTGCTCGAAAGTGGTCAAAAAGTTGATTATCAAAAAGTTGCGGTGGAGCAATTTGCCGCTGCTCACCCCGCCACTTTTGATGTGGTAACGTGCTTAGAAATGCTTGAGCATGTACCCGACCCCGCTAGTGTTATCAAGGCATGCGCGGCTTTAGTCAAACCCGGTGGACAGGTGTTTTTTTCTACACTGAATCGCAATCCAAAAGCATATTTATTTGCCATCATCGGCGCGGAATATGTGCTCAATATGTTGCCGCGCGGCACACATGATTACGCCAAATTTCTCAAACCTGCCGAGCTTGCACAAGCCTGCCGCGATGCTGATTTGAACGTGCTCGATGTGGTTGGCATGAGCTACAACCCGTTTAGCAAAATCTATTCTTTAGGGCGCGACAGCAGCGTGAATTATTTAGTTGCGTGCCACCGTGAAGCCTAAGGTACGCGGAGTTTTATTCGATTTAGACGGCACGTTTGCCGACACCGCGCCCGACCTTGCCGCCGCACTCAATCATGTGCGCGCGACACAAGGCTTGGCTCCGCTGCCTTTAGCAATACTGCGTCCGCAAGCCTCGCATGGTTCAGTGGGCTTGCTCAAAGTCGGCATGAATATCACGCCTGACTCGCCTGATTTTGCAGCATTGCGTGATATTTTTTTGCAGCACTACCGCGATCACATTTGTGTGCATACCCAACTATTCGACGGGATGGCAGAGCTCATCCAGCAGCTCGAAGTGCACGAAATTGTGTGGGGCATCGTCACCAATAAACCGCAGCGGTTTACGCTGCCACTGCTGCAAGCGTTGGGCTATGCACAGCGCGCGGGATGTGTGATTAGCGGCGACACCTGCGCCCATGCCAAACCCCATCCAGAACCCATGCAATTAGCCTGTGCAACGATAAAAATTCCAGCGGCAGATTGTTTGTATTTAGGCGACGACCAACGCGATATGCAAGCCGCTAATGCGGTTCAGATGCGCGGCATCATTGCCAATTATGGCTACGTCAGTGCGGACTGTTCAGTGGCGAATTGGCAAGCGTTTGGCAGCGTTGCCACACCGTTAGATGTGCTAAATTTTTTGAATTAGGCACAGCAAAGTTGTGCTGGTGACGGTCTGTTTTTATCTAAACACGCACTAAGCCGACACCTGCACCGTCAAGCCTTGCGTGCGAATTTTTGCGGCGAACGCTGCTAATTTTTCTTTAGGCAAAGCACTTAAACGCACTGCTTCAGCTTGCATGGAGGGACGCGCAAGTCCATATAACAAAACGCCTTGCGGGTGATGTCCATCGCGCAACAACTCCGCTAAAAACGCTAAATAATCGTCTTCATCTTGCACACTGGGCGCGACTCCATCAACGGCAAACCAGCAGGTTTGTAGCCAAGTGGGGCACAAAGAAATTGCGCTGATGAGATGCGCGCGCACGCTGTGCATCGTTGCGTGCGTGTCGTTGACACGCGCCATGCCGTCGGCACTGGCTCTATCAAGTTTGAACCACACTTCTCCATTGATTTTGGCCATGCTGCGCAAGCCATTTTGCACGACCTCTCGGTGCATCAAACTGCCATTAGTGATGAGCACGGTTTTAACGGATGCAGGCAAATTAACAGCGGTGCGCAGCGTGCCAATAAGTGTGATGACGGCGGCAAATTCCGCGCTGCTAGTAGGTTCGCCATTGCCCGACAAGGCGATGTCGTTGATGCGCCGCATCCCTTCTGGCACAAGGCGTTGCATAAAATCGCCATGCAGCACGTCGTGCAAAAAACTACGCAGTTCTTGTGCTAATAAATTTAGATCAACAGGTGGAGCGGTGCCGCGCGTCAGGTCAGGCACTTGGCAATACACACATCGCCAGTTGCAGGCATTGTTGGGATTGAGATTGATGCCGATAGACACGCCACCCGCGCGACGAGAAATCACGGGATAAACGTAAGTCAAATTCGCGCTGTTGCGGTCGTGATCGACCACGCTAAGAGGAATGGTTTTAGGAGATTTTGAATCGCTCAAGATTTCGGCAAATACTTAGCGGGATCGACGGGTTTGCCCAAGCGACGTACTTCAAAATGCAGCTTGGTTTGCTCGGCATCGGTGTTGCCCATTTCAGCAATTTTTTCGCCGCGTTTGATGCTCTGTCCTTCTTTCACCAAAATCTTGTCGTTATGCGCATAAGCACTCAAATAAGTCTTGTTGTGCTTGATGATGATGAGCTTGCCATAACCGCGCAACCCGCTGCCGCTATACACCACTTTGCCAGGCGCGCTAGCGACAATTGGTTGCCCCAATTTGCCCGCGATGTCGATGCCTTTGCGATTGGCCGCTTCGGAAAATTGCGCGATTATTTTGCCGTTAGTCGGCATCGTCCATTGCAAAGAATCTTCTTCGGTATTCACGGCAGGAGCATCAACGCGTGGCTCAACTTTGGCAGTTGTTGCAACAGGAACTTTTACGCCACTCGGTACATTGGTCACACCCATGGCAACGCTGCTGGTCGTACCGTTTTGCACGCTATCAATTTGCGCTAGCGCAGTCTCGTTGTAAACGTATTTGACTAGCTTGGGTTGCTCTTTAATCGTCACTGCGACAGGCGTGCTATCGCTATCAAGCGCACGCGGCGCAGTGCTTTTATTGCTGGTTGCAAACAGTTGTAATACTTGTCCGATGCTAATCAAGCTAGGATTTTTTAATCCGTTTAGTTCAGCTAGTTCGTGATAGTCCAAGCCGTAATAAAACGCGATGCTGTATAGCGTGTCGCCTTTTAAGACTTGATGCGTAGCAGGTCGCCAATCTTGCTCCCCCGCCGCTTGCATACGCGTATCTTCAGTGCTGGTTACTTTTACTTTTGCACTGTTATCGCGCACCGAAGTCGAGCTACACGCAGCTAAAAAAATAGCCGCGCACAGGCAGCTTAAAAAGTGTTGGTAGCTCATGCTTTTCCCATCAATAACGGCACAAAGTTCACCGCTTCTAGTTGTGTTTCGCGATAGCCAGTTACATCGCGTTCGATTAAATACAAATGCTGCGTAGCCATGCCCAATGGCAACACCATACGCCCACCTATGGCTAGCTGCGCACGCAACGCAGGCAATAAAGTCGGGGCAGCGGCGGCCATAATAATGCCGTCAAACGGAGCGACTTCGGGCAAGCCCGCGCAGCCATCTGCATGGCGCAAGCTGACATTGTTGATGTGCAATTCAGCTAGCTGTTTTTTTGCGCGCAAATGCAGCGGTTCAATGCGTTCCATGCTGTACACGCTATGCGCGACATTTGCCAATACCGCCGCTTGATAACCGCCGCCCGTGCCAATTTCCAACACCTTGTTCAGCGGCTGCCCATTGCGCAAAATCTCTATCATGCGCGCGACGATATAAGGCTGCGAAATGGTTTGATTAAAGTTAATCGGCAACGACACATCGTCATAAGCGCGACTCGCTAACGCCTCATCGACAAACAAATGACGTGGCACAGCAAACATCGCCGCCAATACCGCGTCATCTTGTATGCCTTGCGCACGCAGGCGTTCGATCATGCGCAGCTTGGTCCGCTCTGAGGTCATGCCGATGCCTTTAGTTTTATTCATTTGAGCCACTCGCGTACCGCATGCAGTTGTGAGGTTTGCGTGAGGTCAATTTGCAAGGGAGTAATCGACACTTGATGAGCAGCGAGCGCGTAAAAATCGGTGCCCTCTCCCGCGTCTTGCGCCTTGCCCGCTGCGCCCACCCAATACACCGTTTCACCTTGCGGATTAAGGGCTTTGATGACGGGCTCGGCTTTGTGGCGTTTGCCTAAACGCGTTACCAGCGTGCCTTGCAAATCGGCATACGCGACATTCGGCACATTGACATTGAGCAACCAAGGTTGTGAATTTTTTTGCACAAAAAAGCGTTGCACTAGCTCGACCACCACCCGCGCCGCCGTTTCGTAATGCTGCAATTCTTTACCCACCAACGACACTGCAATCGCTGGAATACCCAGCAAATAACCTTCGGTTGCCGCCGCCACTGTGCCCGAATAAATTGTATCGTCGCCCATGTTTGCGCCCGCGTTAATACCTGATACCACCAAGTCGGGCTGCTGATCCAACATACCCGTCACGGCCAAATGTACACAGTCAGTGGGCGTACCGTTGACGTAATAAAAGCCGCTATCGGCGCGGCGTAATTTGAGCGGTCTATCGAGTGTTAAGGAGTTGCTTGCACCGCTGCGATCGCGTTCAGGTGCGACCACGACTACTTCGGCAATGCTGGCTAGATGTGCTGCAAGTATCGCCAGTCCCGGTGCGAAATAACCATCGTCATTGCTAATGAGAATACGCATCGTCGGTCTAAATTCGAGTGGACTGGGAAGTGATGATTTGGTCAGCGTGAGAAGATTCGAACTTCCGACCCCTACCACCCCAAGGTAGTGCGCTACCAGGCTGCGCTACACGCTGAAGCGCGCCATTATAGCAAAGCTAAGCTGTTTTGCCATTGTCTTTCTAAGACTTTCGTAAATTTTTTCTGGAATTTTTTCGCCTACACCAAAATGCTTAACGTGTTGTCTGCGCCAGCACAACATCGCGCACGGGTTTGAAGCTGCGACGATGAATCGCACACGCACCATGCTCACGCAACGCGGCCAAATGTGCCGCCGTGCCGTAGCCTTTATGCCCTGCAAAACCATAGTTCGGATACTGCTCATGCAGCTCCAGCATCAAGGCATCACGCGCCGTTTTTGCCAAAATTGATGCGGCTGAAATCGCCGCGACTTTGCTGTCACCCTGCACAATCGCTTCACTTTTAATGCCTGTATCGGGACAAAACAAGCCGTCCACCAGCACATATTCTGGTGTCACAGATAACGCCAACACCGCGCGGCGCATAGCGAGCAAGGTGGCTTGCAAAATGTTCAGCTCATCAATTTCATCCACACTGGCATACGCCACCGCCCACGCTACAGCGTGTTCGCGTATTTGCGGCGCGAGTAAATCACGCTTTTTTTCGGAGAGTTTTTTGGAGTCTGCCAAGCCTGCAATCGGCCGTGCAGGATTGAGTATCACCGCTGCGGCACTGACGGGGCCAGCCAACGGGCCACGCCCTGCTTCGTCCACGCCACAACAAATCAACTGCGCGTAACTCAAGCTGATTTTAAGTACGGCAAAATCGCAGCGGCCGCTTTTTGCGCGGTGTCATGGCGCAAGCTCAAATGCAATTCGGTGAAAGCGGTTTCGAGTTCGGCGACGGCATTTTTATCACGCAATAAATTCAACATCGCTTGGGCTAAATTTTGCGGCGTTGCGTCATGTTGCAATAATTCAGGCACGACAAAACGTCCCAGCAAAATGTTCGGCAAACCCACGTAAGGCAGATAGCCCTTGCCCTTCATCAGCCACCAAGACAGCTTGGGCATCCGATAGGTAATCACCATCGGCCGCTTGAGTAGTGCGCATTCCAGCGTCGCCGTACCCGATGCCACCAACACCATATCGGCGGCAATCATGGCATCTTGAGCGTGACCAAACAGCAAGGTAAGCGGCAGTTGTTCACCATCAAAATCATACAAAGCCTGCTCGAACATGCGGCGCGTTTCGCGGCTCACCAGCGGCACTAAAAAATGTGCATTGGGCACACTTTGCAAAATCAGTTTGGCAGTATTGATATAGGTTTCTGCCAAACTTTTCAGTTCGCTTTGGCGGCTGCCAGGCAGCAAGGCAAACACCGTTGCAGCTAAGGGAATACGCATGGTTTCGCGCATCTCGGCACGCTTAGGATGGAGCGGCAGCATGTCAGCAAGCGGATGCCCGACAAAATCAACGGGCACACCTACGTCTTGATACAACGGGGCTTCATGCGGAAACAAGCACAGCATGTGCGACACCGCGTGTTTTATTTTGTGGATGCGTTCGCCACGCCACGCCCAGATCGACGGGCTCACATAATGCACCGTAGGAATGCCTGCGGATTTCAAATCGCGCTCTAAACCCAAATTGAAATCAGGCGCGTCGATGGCGATAAAAAGCTGTGGCTTATTAGCTAAAAAATAAGCGCGCAATTTGCGCCGTATGCCGACAATTTCTAGGTAATGACGCAGCACTTCGACATAACCGCGTACCGCCAATTTTTCCATCGGATACAACACCGTCATGCCCGCCGCTTGCATCTTTGGCCCGCCGATACCGACGAACTCGACGGCAGGCTGCGCCGCTTTTAACGCCGCAATTAAATGGCTGCCAAGCAAATCTCCCGATGCTTCACCCGCGACGATACCGACTATGATTTTTTTGTCTGATTGCATTACGTTAGGAAACCTTAGCGAACAATACCGCGTTGTGAACTGGCCAGAAATTCGACCAGCAGTTGTAGCTCAGGATGGTCGCCTAGTTGCGCTTGCAATGCGGTTTGTGCATCGGCAAAACTCAAGCCTGATTTATAAATCGTTTTGTACGCCGTTTTAATCGTAGCGATTTGCGCCGCGTCAAAACCACGTCGTTTCAAGCCTTCAGAATTGATGCCGTGCGCCTCGACAGGATTGCCCGCCACAGTGAAATACGGTGGCACATCTTGCGTAATGCGCGACTGAAAACCCGTCATCGCATGTGCGCCTATGCGCACGAATTGATGCACCCCCGTCAACCCACCAATAATCACCCAATCATCAATGCGCACATGGCCTGCGAGGGTCACGCCGTTAGCCATAATAGTGTGATTACCGACATGACAATCGTGAGCGATATGCACGTACGCCATAATCCAATTATCGTTGCCGATACTGGTCAGACCGCCATCTTGTATGGTGCCCAAATTGAAGGTGCAAAACTCGCGGATAGTGTTGTTGTCGCCGATTTCCAAACGCGTCGGCTCACCTGCATATTTTTTATCCTGAGGAATTTCGCCCAAAGAATTAAATTGCATGATGCGGTTATTTTTACCGATACGGGTATGCCCGTTAATCACCACATGCGGACCGATAACCGTGCCACTGCCAATTTCCACATGCTCGCCAATAATGCTGTACGCACCGATTTCTACATCGTCAGCGAGATGCGCATGGGGGTGAATAATTGCAGTGGAATGAATCATATTTTTAACCCTACTATTTATTTGTAATCGGGTGGCTCTAGAAATTCAAATATCGAAGCGAGGCTAGGCGCGAACAAAAAATTACGACGCGCATAGACAGACTATGTAAGGAGTAATTTTTTGTAAGCAACAACGCATCGCGATGAGATTTGGATTTATAGAGATGCCCGAATTTATTCGACTTCTTTGGAAGTACACATCAATTCAGCTTCGGCAACCAACAATCCATCCACTTCGGCAACCGCTTTGAACTTGAACAAGCCACGCATACTGCGCATCAAACTAACGCGGAAAATAATTTGATCACCTGCGCTAACAGGACGCTTAAAGCGTGCGCCATCAATACCAGCAAAGTAATACACCGATTTTTTTTCAGGGTCTGCCACCATAGATTTGAACGACAACAAGGCAGCAACTTGCGCCATCGCTTCAATAATCAATACGCCAGGCATGACAGGATGATGCGGGTAATGACCAGGGAAAAATGGCTCGTTAATAGTGACATTTTTCAGTGCCACAATTTCTTTGCCAGGCTCTATCGACAACACGCGATCGACTAACAAAAATGGATAACGATGCGGCAAGGTTGCAAGGATTTCGTGGATATTCATTTGCATGGTGTTACTCCCTTTAATAATTCAACTTGTTTTTCGAGTGCTTTGAGGCGGTCAACTAGACTATCTAAATGACGCAAATGCACGGCATTTTTGCGCCACTCATCCGCTTTGGCGAACGGATAAATCGCCGCATATGAACCCGCTTCGCGGATGGATTTTCCGATCAATGAGAACGACGCTATTTCGACATGATCGGCGATTTGCAGATGTCCCAAAATTCCTGCACTGCCACCAATGCGGCAATACTTACCGATCACCGCACTACCCGCAATGCCGACACAGCCTGCGATAGCAGTATGCGCACCAATGCGCACGTTGTGCGCGATTTGAATTTGATTATCGAGTTTGACATCGTCTTCGATAATCGTGTCAGCTAACGCGCCGCGATCTATGGTGGTATTCGCACCGATTTCTACATCGTCACCGATCACCACGCGACCAATTTGCGGAATTTTCAACCAATGATTATTTTCCACTGCGAAGCCAAAGCCATCCGCACCAATCACCACGCCAGAATGGGCAATCAGCCGCGCACCAATTACACAATGGTGATACACCACCACGCGCGGATAAAGGCGCGCATGACTACCAATCACAACATGCTCGCCAATCACGCAGCCCTCGCCGATCACGCTATGCGCACCAATGATTGCGCCTGCGCCAATCACCGCTGTCGCCGCAATACTGGCGGTCGCATCTATCTGCGCACTGGCCGCCACAATTGCGGCGGAATGAATGCCTATCGGTGCTTCTGGCAAAGGATTTAACAGCGCGGAAACTTTAGCAAAGTAAGCGTAAGGATTGTCCGAAATAATGCGCGGCTTATCGCTCTCCTGCGCATCCGCTGCCGACAAAATCAGCGCACCTGCCGCAGAACTGGCGAGCTGTGCGCGATATTTGCTGTTGGTGAGAAAACTGATTTGCGTCGCACTGGCGGCTTCCAGCGTGGCGATTTGCGTCACGCGCTTACTGCCTTCACCCAACACTTGCCCGCCTAAGCGCGCGACTAATTCATCTAAACTAAAACCGTTCATCGCGTGTTATTTATTTTCAGTGGCGTTGTCATTCGCTAAAAATTTAATCACTTTGTCGGTGATGTCAATTTTAGGATTGCGGTACACCGCTTCTTGCAAAATTAAATCGTATTTTTCTAAGCTGGCAATCTGCTGAATCGCTTTGTTAGCCCGCTCTAACACGCTTGCCAACTCTTCATTTTTACGCAGATTTAAGTCTTCACGAAACTCGCGCTGCAGCCGTTGCAAATTAACGTTCATGCTGGTTAGCTCGCGCTCTTTATTACGATGATCGGCATCGCTTAACTTGCCACTGTCTTGCTCTAATTGAGTTTGCACAATCTTGGCTTGCTTAGTTAACGCCTTGATTTCCACATCGCGCGCCGAGAACTCTTTGCTGATTTTTTCTTCAGCTTTAATCGCGGGCGCGGACTCACGCAGCACGCGTTCGGTATCAACCACGCCAACCTTAAAGTCGGCGGCTAACACGCTGCCAGCCAAGCTCAGCAAAGCAAAACTCAATAAGTATTTTTTCATGTTTGCGACTCCTTAAAACAGTGAACCCAAAGTGAACTGGAAGCGTTGTAATTTATCCTGCTGCTGTTTATTCAGTGCCACACCATAACTAAATTTCAACGGTCCCATCGGCGATAACCAAGTCAACGCTAGACCCGTTGAATAACGCCCCCCCATTGAACCAAGTACATCGCTAGGGCCATATACCGCGCCGCCATCAAGGAATCCGCTGACGCGCAAAGATTTTTCTTTAATACCAGGAATCGGTGCGAACACTTCGATATTACCAACCACGCGGCGTGTACCACCAATCGACAAATTGCTGGTGTCGCGAGGGCCTAAAGAGTTCGGTTCATAGCCGCGTACCGAGCCTGTACCACCCGCGTAATAATTTTTGAAGAACGGCATTTGTCGCCCACCATAACCGCCGCCCACGCCCGCTTGCCCATTGAGCAACAACGTCCAATCAGTACTGAGCGGATAGAACAGTTGATGATCGTAATTGAGCTTGTAGTAACGCATGTCCAACACAGGCAAGGCAGTTTCCAAAGACAAACGCTGTACCGCCCCTTCGGTGGTGTAAATCGCACTGTCGCGCGTGTCTTTGCCCCACCCGATAGTGCCTAATACGGTGGTGTTGGTCGCACCAAAGGTATTCACATAGTTGGTGAAACGCACGGGGCTCAATGCCGTTAAACCGATGTGTGAACGCTCAATCGAAGTGCCATAGCTAACGCTTTCGTCCTCATCTATCGGCACACCAAAACGCACGCCGCCGCCTTGTGTAGAAGAGGTGTATTGACTGACTGCGAGGTTAGTTGCGTTGGTATTGCGATCGTAAATATCGAAGCCACGACTCACACCTTCATCGGTGAAATAGGGGTTGGTATAAGACACCGAGATATTGCGATTAACGCGGCTGGTATTGAGTTGCGTGGCTAAATTATTTCCCGTCCCAAACAAATTCGCCTGCGACACGCCGCCCATAAACACAATGCCTTCACCGCTGTTGTAACCCGCGCCAATGGAGAATGTACCCGTGGATTTTTCTTTCACCGCGACGTTGACATCCATCTGGTCATTCGTGCCTTGCACCGCAGGCGTTTCAATGTTGACTTCAGAAAAGAAATTCAAGCGATCGACATGCTGTTTGGATTTTTTAATTTTACTAATATCGAACCAAGTGCCTTCGACCTGACGGAACTCACGGCGTATCACCTTTTCATTGGTTTTGGTGTTGCCGCTGACATTGATGCGGCGAATATAAACACGGTGACCTGGATCAATCGCAACATTAAATGCCACTTGATGCTTTACTTTATCAATGTCAGGAATTGCGTTGACGTTGGCAAAAGCATGACCTTCTTGCGCCAAACGTTCACCGATGAGTTTGCTCGTTTCGGTCAAAGCTTTGCGCGAGAAAACATCCCCCACTTTAATTTTGACCAGTGCTTCAATCTCAGCCTTGGGCAATAAAGTATCGCCAGACACGCTCACTTTAGAGACGGTATATTTCGCGCCTTCGCTGATATTGAGCGTGATGTAGATGTCCTTTTTATTGGGTGTAATCGAAACTTGTGTGGAATCAATGGTGAATTCTAAATAGCCGTTATCCAAATAAAACGAGCGCAGCGTTTCCATATCAGCCGACAACTTTTGCTTGGAATACTGGTCGTTGCTGCTCATCCAAGTGAACCAATCAGGTGTACTCAACTTCATTAAATCCAACAATTCCGCTTCGGAATAAGCGTGATTACCGACGATATTGATTTGCTTGATTTTGGATACTTTTCCTTCAATCACGTTAAACACAATCGCGACGCGATTACGCTCTAGCTCGGTGACTTTGGTCTCGACGCTAACGGCATACTTACCGCGCGCCACATACTGCTGCTTCAAGCTCAAAGCGGCTTTTTCCATCGCCGCTTTATCAAAAATACGCGCTTCAACCAAGCCCGCATATTTCATATTGTCTTTAAGTTGATCTTTGGGAAAATCTTTCACCCCATTGATTTCAATACTGCCGATTGACGGACGCTCCTGCACTTTCACCCACAAAGTGCTGCCGACCGCTTCTAAGCGCACGTCCTTAAAAAATCCCGTAGCAAACAAGGCGCGAATCGAATTGGTGGATTGTTTATCGTCCATCGTATCGCCGACTTTAATCGGCAAGTAGCTTAATACCGTACCCAACTCAGTTCTTTGTATGCCTTCAACTTTAATGTCCTGCACCACGAAAGGCTGCATCGCAGCTTGGGCAACAGACCATACGCAAAGCAGCGCGCACGCGCTTAGAATTTTTTTCAAACTCATTATTGTTTAACCCGAAATAATTCGATTTATATCATTGTAAAAAGCAAACAGCATCATCGTACCCAACAAGGCGATACCGATTTTTTGACCAATTTCCCAGCTCTTCTCGGAGACCGCGCTGCCTTTAATAAACTCGGCGGCATAATACAGCAAGTGCCCCCCATCTAATAAGGGGATGGGCAATAAGTTCAGCACGCCTAAGCTAATACTCACCAATGCCAGAAAGGTTAAATATGCTATCCAGCCCATGCTCGCCGACTGCCCCGCGTAATCAGCAATCGTAATCGGACCGCTCAAATTTTTCAGCGACACCTCGCCCAACACCATTTTTCCCATCATCTTCAAACTGACAATGGAAGTCTCCCAAGTCTTGCGCCCCGCTTGCCGTAAGGCATTTAGCGGGGCGTAACTGACCGTAGTCAACATGGCTTGCCACACGGTTTCATCGACTTGCGGAGCCGCGCCAATTTTGCCGACCGCTTTGCCCGCCTCCAGCACTTTACGGGGTTGCAAAGTAATAGTGAGTGGCATCACGCCGCGTTGAATATCCAACACCAGATTTTGCTCGGCATGGCTGGACACTTCGCGTATCAAGTCTTGAAAGCGTTGCAGCACAATGCCATTGGCACGCAACACCACATCGCCTGTTTGCAGCCCCGCTTGTTGCGCCACGCCATCTGCTGTGAGCTTGCCAATGATGGGTAATAAAATCGGCTCGTATAAATGTAAGCCGAGCTTATCCATAAACTCACCATCTAAATCACTGGCTTGCAAACCTGACAAATCTAATTTTTGCGTACGCGTTTGCCCCGCTTTATCCAGCGTGGTCAGCGTCACAGTCTCAGCGCGCAAGGCGTGATCCAATAAATTCCAGCGCAGCTCTTGCCAACTAGGGACGGCATCATCATTCACCGCTTGTACAGTGTCGCCCGCTTGCAACTGCGCCATCGCCGCAGGACTGTCCACACTCACCTCGCCTAACATCGGTTTGATGCCAGGCACGCCGTGCATAAATAAGCCCCAGTACAAAGCAATCGCCAGCAAAAAATTTGCTAATGGCCCAGCCACCACAATCGCCATGCGTTGCAATACTGGCTTGCGATTAAAAGCTAAATGTAATTCATGCGGTGCGACTGCACCTTCGCGCTCGTCCAACATTTTGACGTAGCCGCCCAAGGGAATTGCCGACAACGTCCACTCGGTATCCGATCCTTTGAAACGCTTGCTGTATAAGACTTTGCCAAAGCCCAAAGAGAAGCGCAGCACCTTCACACCACAACGCCGCGCCACCAAGAAATGTCCCCATTCATGGAACAGTACCAGCAGCACAATCGCGCCAGCGAACGCTAATAAAGTCATCATGTTTGCATCCTCGTAATGTGCGCCGTTGCCGCACGCCGCGCTTCGCTGTCAGCGTGTAACACATCAGCGAGGCAAGTGACTGGCAACACGGCTAATTGGTTCAACACCGCGTCGATAATTTTGGCGATGTCTAAGAACGCGATGCGTTTATCGAGAAAGGCGGCAACCGCAATTTCGTTCGCGGCATTCAACACCGCAGGGGCGGTGCCTGCCGCGCGCAAGGCTTGATACGCCAAAGCCAAACAGGGGAAACGCACAAAATCTGGGGCGACGAAATTCATCTGCGCAACCTTGAATAAATCCAACGGTGCAACGCCTGAATTGATGCGCTCTGGATACGCCAAGCCGTAAGCAATCGGCGTGCGCATATCGGGATTGCCGAGCTGCGCAATGACCGAGCCATCAACATATTCGACCAGCGAATGAATCACGCTTTGCGGATGTACCACCACTTGAATATCGTCGGCACTGGCATTAAACAACCAATGCGCCTCGATGACCTCCAAGCCCTTATTCATCATGCTCGCCGAGTCCACCGAGATTTTGCG
Source organism: Gallionella sp. (assembly GCA_036171695.1). Lineage (GTDB taxonomy): Bacteria > Pseudomonadota > Gammaproteobacteria > Burkholderiales > Gallionellaceae > Gallionella. The sequence goes on along the minus strand of JAVHRN010000090.1, from coordinate 8,265 downwards.
CCCCATCACCCAATTGGGATGCGCGCACGCCTGATCAGGCGTGACATTTTTTAATTCACTCAGCGGCGTATCGCGGAATGGACCGCCCGATGCAGTGAGCAAAATACGCCGCACACCGTTGGCGGTTTTGTCGCCGTTATAGCCGCGCGGCAGGGCTTGAAAAATCGCGTTGTGTTCGCTGTCTATCGGCAGCAATGGCGAGCCGCTGACGCGCACTGCATCCATAAACACATTGCCCGCCATCACCAGCGTTTCTTTGTTTGCCAGCAGAACTTTTTTACCTGCTTGCGCTGCTGCCAGCGTAGGACGCAGCCCTGCCGCGCCGACAATCGCTGCCATTACCGCATCCACTTCGGACGCGACACACACTTGCTCTAAGGCATCCACACCGCTTAACACTTCGGTTTTAAGACCCACTTGGCGCACCCGTTGACGCAGCTGCGCAACCGCCAGCTCGTCTAGCAACACCGCAAATTTAGGTTGGAATTGCACGCACTGCTTGAACAGCAAATCGACTTGGCGATAGGCGGTTAAAGCAAAAATCTGAAAGCGATCAGGATGGCGCGCTACCACATCCAAGGTGCTCGTGCCGATACTGCCTGTTGAACCTAAGATGGTGAGAGTTTGCATGGGAAAAAGAAGTGAGTGATAAGGCTAATTGAAGGGTCAAGGAAACAGCACGATCTCAATGGAAAGTTTGCAGACGTGCGCCCTTAGCTATGGTTATTGCAGCAGCAACACCAAGGCCGCCAGCGGCAAAGTCGAAGTCAGTGCGTCAATGCGATCGAGTAAGCCACCGTGCCCTGGCAATAACGCGCCGCTGTCTTTTACGCCTGCTTGCCGTTTAATCGCCGACTCGAATAAATCGCCGATAACAGCCAAGCCGACCCACCAACCAGCGGCTAACAAGGCGATCGGCAACATGGCGTGCTGTGCCATATTGGGCGCAAAACTCCAGACCAAAATCACATAAACCGCCACGCCCAACATCGCGCCTGCCACGCCTTCCCAAGTTTTGCCTGGACTAATGCTGGGGGCGAGTTTATTTTTGCCAAATTTGCGTCCTGCAAAATACGCCGTGCTGTCGGCAATCCACACCAAGCCCATGATGAACAACAACAGCCACGGACTCACGGCGCGCAAATCTAACATCGCCAAGCCCGTTGGAATCAACACCGCCCAACCGAGCAACGCCATCAATTTGGTATCGCTGACTTTCCAGCTCGCAATCATCCAGGTCGGCACGATAATCAACCACAGCAATGCGGCTACGCCATACACCACCATGCGCAGCACCGCTGCGATGCCCGCCTCATGCGCATCCACCCAGACGATGAGCAGCATCGCTAGCAAGCTTGCCGCCCAATAAATTTTGGCACTGCGGTTGGATAATTTCGCCAACTTTGCCCACTCGGCGATGCCTTGCATCACCATCAACACCACCAAGCCTGTCCAAGCAAATGACGGCAAAGCAAACAAAGCGGCAAGGAATAAGCCCAACAAAATAACGGCGGTAATGATGCGTGACTTCAACATAAAGAGTTCCTTTAGGCGGGTTTAAGTTGCTCACTGGTGCGACCAAAACGTCGCTCGCGCGCTTGATACGAAGCGATAGCGCGCTCTAATTCAGCGCGATCAAAATCTGGCCACAACGCATCGGTAAAATACAGCTCGGTATAAGCCAATTGCCACAACATAAAATTGCTGATGCGCTGCTCACCACCGGTGCGGATAAACAAATCAGGTTCAGGCGCATCGCTCATAGAGAAGTACGGCTGCAAGTCTGCTTCGGTGAAATTATCAGTGCGCTCAGGATGTTCGCGCAGCATGCTTTTTACGGCATTTAGCACATCCCAACGACCACCATAATTCGCAGCAATGGTCAGCGTTAAACCCGTGTTATTGGCCGTTAACGCTTCGGCATCTTGCATAGCTTTTTGTAAAGAAACATCGAACGGCGCACGATCGCCGATGATTTTGAGGATGATATTTTTTTCGTGCATTTTGACCGCTTCGCGCGCCAACACTTTGATGAATAAGCCCATCAAAAAAGACACTTCGTCAGCGGGTCTGCGCCAGTTTTCGCTACTAAAAGCAAACACCGTGAGATAGCCAACACCTAAATCACGACAGGCTTTAACTGTCGCGCGCAAGGCTTCTACGCCTTGTTGATGACCGATGACGCGCGGCATAAAACGCTTTTTTGCCCAGCGTCCATTGCCATCCATAATCACCGCGATATGACGTGGCACAGCGGCCACGTCGGGAATGCTGCGAGTAGAACTAGGCAGTAGGCTCATATCAGGATTTGAGATTCAGGATTCGGAACGCGAGGACGGTCTGTTTAATCCAGAATCCTGCATCCCGTATCCTAATTAGACCGCCATCAAATCGACTTCTTTGGCAGCCAAAGCTTTGTCGATTTCGATGATAAAACGGTCAGTGAGTTTTTGAATATCGTCTTGCGCACGACGTTCATCATCTTCCGCAATTTCTTTTTTCTTCAACGCTTCTTTCAAGGTGTTATTCGCATCGCGGCGGATATTACGAATCGCAACCTTGGTATCTTCACCTTCGGCTTTCACGACTTTAATCAAATCGCGGCGACGCTCTTCGGTAAGCATCGGCGTAGGGACACGAATAACTTCACCATTAGTCGAAGGATTCAAACCTAAATCAGCATCTCGAATCGCTTTTTCCACTGGGCCTATCATGTGTTTTTCCCAAGGTTGAACACCGATAGTGCGCGAATCAATCAAAGTTACGTTGGCCACTTGCGTGAGCAAAGTTGGGTTGCCGTAATACTCAACCATGACATGATCCAAAATACCAGTATGAGCACGACCGGTACGCACTTTGCCTAAATCCAGCTTTAAGGAATCCAGCGACTTGAGCATTTTTTGCTCAGTATTTTTTTTAACATCTGCAATCACAACACTCTCCTAATTTCACTGAAAAAAGCGTCTCTAATTTCAGTTACAGCGAACTAAAGTTCCTTCGCTTTCGCCCATTACTACGCGCTTTAACGCGCCAGCTTTGAAAATACTAAACACAATAATGGGTAGCTTTTGGTCGCGACATAACGTCAACGCCGTGGCATCCATCACTTGCAAATTCTTGCTAATCGCCTCATCAAAATTCAAACTTTGATAGCGAATCGCGTGCGGATCTTTTTTCGGATCAGCGGTATAAATTCCATCCACCTTGGTGGCTTTAATCACCACCTCGGCACACATCTCAACACCACGCAACGCGGCAGCAGTGTCCGTGGTAAAAAACGGACTACCGATACCGGCTGCAAAGATAACGACTTTACCGTCTTCCAAATAGCGCAAGGCTTTGCCGCGAATAAACGGCTCAGCCACTTGCTCTAAGTTCAGCGCAGATTGAACGCGACAATCCAAGCCCCCGCGCGTCATAGCATCTTGCAATGCCATCGAATTCATCACGGTCGCCAACATACCCATGTAATCGGCAGTCGCTCTATCCATCCCTGCGGCGGCTGGTGCAACCCCACGGAAGATGTTGCCACCACCAATCACCATCGCTACTTGCACACCCATCGCCACCACTTCAGCAATTTCGGCAACGATGCGTTCAACCACTTGGCGATTGATGCCGTAACTATCGTCACCCATCAATGCCTCGCCGCTGAGCTTAAGCAAAATACGTTTATAGACTGGCGCGCTCATCCTGATTACGCCTGCAATGCGGCAACAGCCTTAGCGACTTCTTCCGCGTAATCTTCCACAACTTTCTCGATACCTTCACCCACAACGAACATTTGGAAAGCAGCAACTGAAGCACCTTTAGCCTTCAAGAACTGTTCAACGGTTTGTTTACCATCTTCAGCTTTAACAAAAACCTGACCCAACAATGTCACGTCTTTCAAGAATTTTTGCACGGTGCCTTCAGCAATTCTTTCCAACATTGCTTCTGGCTTGCCAGCTTCTTTAGCTTTTTCAATCGCGATACGACGTTCAGTTTCAATGTCAGTTGGATTAACTCCTGAAATATCCACCGACTTAGGTTTAGACGCAGCAATATGCATCGCAATATCGCGACCCATCGCTTCATCACCACCCGCAAAACTCACCAACACACCAATTTTGCTACCGTGCAAGTAGCTTGCCAATTTGCCTGTGGCAGTTGCGTAACGCTCAAAGCGACGCACTGTTAAGTTTTCACCCAACTTAACCAACAAGGCTTTGCGTGCTTCTTCCACACTCAAGCTACCGTTAGCAATCACCAGTGTGGACAACGCTGCCAAATCAGCAGGGTTGTGCTTAGCCACGGTTTCAGCAACGTTTTTAGCAAACGCCATAAAGTCATCATTTTTAGCCACGAAGTCTGTTTCGCAATTCACTTCGACGACTGCGCCGCTCTTGCCATCCATCGCGATAAACGCGCCCACTACGCCTTCAGCAGTAACACGGCTGGATGCCTTGCTGGCTTTTGCGCCGCTCTTAATGCGCATTTGCTCTTCGGCCACTTTCAAATCACCATCCGCTTCAACCAACGCTTTTTTGCATTCCATCATGCCCAAGCCTGTTAATTCGCGTAATTCTTTAACCATTGCTGCTGTAATTTCTGCCATTTTTAACTCCGTTATTCTCAATAAATACTTACAAAAAAAGGGGCTCTCGCCCCTTCTTCGGTGCTTAAAAAAATTTAAGCAGCGGCTTGTTCAGCAACCTCTTGAACTAATTCATTCAAGGCTTGCGCACGACCTTCCAACACTGCATCGGCAATCGCACGAGCATACAAACGAATCGCTTGAGTTGAGTCATCGTTACCAGGAATAACGTAATCCACGCCCAATGGCGAGTTATTAGTATCAACGATACCAATAACAGGAATACCCAATTTTTGCGCTTCAACAATCGCGCCTTTTTGGTAACCAACGTCGATTACAAAAATCGCTGAAGGCAAACCCTTCATGTCTTTGATACCGCCCAAGCTGCGTTCCAATTTTTCCAATTCACGCGCCATCATCAACGCTTCTTTTTTAGTTACTTTTTCTGATGAACCATCAGCTTGCATTTGTTCCAAATCACGCAAACGCTTGATTGATAATTGCACAGTTTTGTAGTTGGTCAACATACCGCCCAACCAACGGTGATTAACAAAAGGAGAATCCGCACGTACTGCTTCTTCTTGCAAGATGTCGCGTGCTTGACGTTTAGTCGCAACGAACAACACCGTGCCTTTTTTAGCCGACAATTTACGCACGAAGTTTTCCGCTTCAGCGAACATTGCGACAGTTTTTTCCAGATTGATAATATGAATTTTGTTGCGATGACCGAAGATAAACGGAGCCATCTTAGGATTCCAGAAACGTGTTTGGTGACCAAAATGCACACCAGCTTCCAACATTTGACGCATTGTTACAGCCATGACTTACTCCACTTGTTAAGGGTTAAAACTACCACTCGCTAGCTTGACTCCGAAGAGCACCCCAACTGGTGCGAGTGGGATATTCGCCCACGACCATTCGTGAGCGGCGCGCATTCTATCACCAATCCGAGCTTTACTTCAAGCATGTTGGTGTGTACGCATTAGGTTTGCGATAGCCATAATTACTTAGCCAAATGGCTTGGCTTGCTCGACTAGATGCCGCGAATTTTATGAAATTGGCACAGGTACTGGCCGCTCCAAAGTATCCCTTAGCTGCGTGGCGTACGCGGATCAAAGGCATCGCGCACCGCATCGGCAAACAAATTTGCGGCTAACACCAACAGCAACATAAAACAGAAGGCTGCCGCTAATGACCACCACACCATAGGTTCGCGCCCCATTTCTTGACGCGCGCCGTTAATCATCGTGCCAAACGAAATCATCGACGGATCAACGCCGACACCGACATAAGACAACACCGCCTCCGCCAACACCAAGCCAGAAAAATCCATCACCAAGGCAATCAAAATAATGTGCATCACGTTGGGAATAATATGGCGCGATAAAATACGCAAATTCGACACGCCGAACGACTGCGCGGCTTGAATATATTCCATCTCGCGCAGCTTCAAAGTTTCGCCACGCAGCAAACGGCACAAGCCCGTCCAACTGGTCAAACCTAAAATCAAACACAAAAACACTAGACGCACATCGGCGCGCGCAGCGGCGGTCGCAAACCAATGCGGATGCGTATCTATCATCACTTGCATCATCAGCACCGCCGCCGCAATCAGCAGCACACTAGGAATGGAGCTCAACACGGTATAAACATACTGAATCACGTCGTCCACCCAACCGCGAAAATAGCCAGCTGCCACACCTAAAAACAACGCCAAAGGCAATGTCACCAAGGTTGTTACCGAGCCAATAATCAGTCCCGTACGGATGCTTTTAAGCGACAAATACAACACGTCGATGCCAACTTTATCCGTACCTAAAATGTGATACACCGTGGCGAGATTAGCCAACGCGCCAAGCAGCGTGCTGGTTAGCAGCACACTAACGATTGCGTAAAGCACCCATTGATTCACCCTGCGCTTACGCGTCGGCCAATATGCCCAAGCTACGCAAACCAAAGCTCCGCTTAACAAACCTAGCAAGCCACCCCAACTAGCGCGCTGCCATACATCCGAGCCGCGTTGCGATGCGTCGCGCAAATGCACCCCGCCAAACTGTAAACGCGGATAGTCGCGATGCACGTGACCTTCTGCATCAGTAAAACTTTCTTTGGCAAATAAAGTCAGCGCGAACGGCGCGGAATAAGTTTTTTCGGTATGCGTGCGCAACGGCGTGACTAACACATCAAACACACTCAACACTTCGGGAGAATAAATTTTTTCCAGCGAATTTTGTGCGGGTAAAGCTAGGCGAAAATGCAGCGTGTCTAAGCAGCCGACCAAGACAAACAAGCTCAATATCAATAACGACAACATCGCCACTCGGCTTTTTGCCACGCGTTGCCAAGGCAACAATAAATGCTCACGACGACGTATTAGCAAGGCACTCACTACCAACGCCGCGATGATTAAAAACACTAACGCGTCGCTCCATAAAATGACGGGCAAAAAGCTCATTGCAGACGCACCCGTGGGTCAACCAAGGTATAAGAAAGGTCAGTGAGAATCAGCCCGACGATGTACAACAACGAGCCTAAAAACACCATGGCGCGCACCACCGAAAAATCCTGCGCGTTAATGGCATCTATGGTGTAACTGCCCAAACCAGGAATGCCAAAAAATGATTCAGTCAATAAACTGCCCATAAACAAAACAGGAATCACCACGACTATGCCAGTGAGAATTGGAATCATGGCGTTTTTCAAGACATGTGTGAACAACACATTTAGCTCGGACAAGCCTTTGGCGCGCGCGGTACGCACATACTCTTTGCCGATTTCTTCGAGGAAAATAGTGCGATACCAGCGGCTACTCGAACCTATGCCGCTGACCACGCCAATGACAATTGGCAACACGATAAATTTGCCACTTTGCCAGCCGTTGGCATAACCCGAAATCGGCACGAGATGCCAAAGTTTACTGACTAAAAACTGTCCGCCAATAATGTAAAAAAGTCCCGATACCGACATCAAAAAAACGCACAACGCTACGCCTGCCATATCCAACACCGAACCACGAAACAGCGTCATCAGCAAAGCAAAGCTGACATAAACAAACAGTCCAATCACAAAAGTTGGTAAAGCAATCGCCAAACTGGGATTCATGCGCTGCGCAATCTCGCCGACGATGCTGCGCCCGTCATCCGAATAGCCAAAGTCCATGACAAACATGCTGGCGGATTTTTGCCAAAAAATCGTCTGAGTCATTTTGTCCGAGCCGCTTGCCTCTGCGTTAAATAGCATCGGTTGATTGTAGCCACGCTGTTGCTTCCACTTCTCGATGGCATCAGGCGTGACACGCTTCACCCCCAACTGCATCCGCGCCATATCGTCGGGCGTATTCACCACAAAAAATAGTGCGAAGGTGAGCAGATTCACCCCAATGAGTATGGGCAAGGCATACAAAGTACGACGGATTAAATAGGCGAGCATAAGTCGGGCATTGTAAGGGCAATTCTCCATTTGCTAAACATGCCTATGCCATCCATGCGCGCAAAAAAAAACGCTCTAGATTTCTCTAGAGCGTTTTCTTATTGGAGCGGGAAAAGAGGTTCGAACTCTCGACCTATACCTTGGCAAGGTATCGCTCTACCAACTGAGCTATTCCCGCGAAAAACTGACTACTAACAAGCCTTTGTTTGGAGGTGCGTCCCAGAGTCGAACTGGGCTAACCGGATTTGCAATCCGGGGCA
>JAVHRN010000089.1:0-8828 GCA_036171695.1 Gallionella sp. | reverse complement strand
CACATCGCGCCGCGCTCGGTGTTCGCGCGCAAAAATTATTTTTATCCCGACTTGCCCAAAGGCTACCAAATCAGCCAAATGGAATTGCCTGTGGTGGGACAGGGCGCGCTGACCATACAAGTTGAACCTTTATCGGGTAATGCAAAAGCGTATGAAAAAACCGTGCGCATCACCCGCGCACATTTGGAAGAAGACGCGGGCAAATCGGTACACGGTGCGACGCAAGGCTTGACGGGCATTGATTTGAACCGTGCGGGCACGCCGTTGCTGGAAATCGTTTCCGAGCCGGATATGTGTTCCGCTGCCGAGGCGGTGGCGTATGCCAAGGCTTTGCATTCGGTGGTGCGCTGGATCGGCATTTGCGACGGCAATATGCAAGAGGGTTCGTTCCGTTGCGACGTGAACGTGTCAGTGCGCAAGCCCGGTGAGCCGCTCGGCACGCGCCGCGAAATCAAAAATTTGAACTCGTTCAAGTTCATGCAACAAGCTATCGACTACGAAGTGCAATGGCAGATTGATACCTTGGAAAGCGGCGGCAAAATTCAGCAAGCGACGATTTTATTTAATCCAGACACCGGCGAGACGCGCGCGATGCGCAGCAAAGAAGACGCGCACGATTATCGTTATTTCCCCGATCCAGATTTGTTGCCGCTAGAGATTACGCCCGCGATGTTGGCGGCGGTGCAAGCCACCATGCCAGAGTTGCCCCCCACCAAACGCTCGCGCTACACCGAGGAATTTGGCTTGTCGGCATATGACGCAAACAGCTTAACGAGCTCGCGCGAGATGGCGGAATTTTTCGATGCTAGTGTGTCTATGGTCGGCACGGCACAGGCGAAATTAGCCGCGAACTGGCTCATTGGTGAACTCAGCGCGCAACTCAATCGCGACAATATGGACATCGCGCAGTGTCCTATCAACGCGGCGCAATTCGGCGGCATGCTGGCGCGCATTGCCGATGGCACGATTTCAAATTCTGGTGCGAAGGAAGTATTCCGTACTTTGTGGAGCGAGGGCGGCACGGCAGATGCGATTATTGAAGCCAAAGGCTTGAAACAAGTTTCCGACAGCGGCGCGATTGAAAAAATTGTGGATGAAGTCATGGCGGCGAACGCTGATAAGGTCGCGGAATATCGCAGCGGCAAAGACAAGTTGTTCGGCTTCTTCGTGGGTGCGGCGATGAAAGCCAGTCAAGGCAAAGCCAATCCAGCGCAGTTGAATGAAGTGTTGAAACAGAAATTGGCAGGTTAATTTTCATTCCAAAACGAGGAGCAAAAAATGTTGCGTGCGATTTTTCTCACGATTATTGCGTCGATTAGTTTAACGGCGTGCGGGGTCAATCCCGTGACGCACAAACATGAATTGCAATTCGTTTCCGAATCTAAAGAAATCGCTATGGGGCAGCAAAACTATGCTCCCGCGCGTCAACAACAAGGCGGTGATTACGTCATTGATCCTGAGCTAACTGCGTATGTGCAAAGCGTGGGCAACAAACTTGCGGCGGTGTCTGACCGCAAACTGCCTTACGAATTTGTGGTGCTAAATGATTCCGTGCCGAATGCTTGGGCGATGCCAGGCGGCAAAATCGCCTTCAATCGCGGCCTGCTCTACGAGCTCAATTCGGAGGCGGAATTGGCAGCGGTGTTAAGCCACGAAATTGTCCATGCGGCTGCGCGCCACGGCGCAAAAAGTATCGAGAGTGGCATGCTGTTGCAAGGGGCTAGCGTACTGGTCGCCGCTGCCACGCAAAATCAAAGTTATGGGCAATTAGCCGTCGGTGGCGCGCAACTAAGCTCGCAACTTATCGCCACTAAATTTGGTCGTGATGATGAATCGGAAGCGGATAAATACGGCATGTTGTATATGAAACGGGCGGGCTACGATCCGCGTGCCGCCGTGACCTTGCAAGAGACCTTTGTGCGCTTAAGCCAAGGGCAAAAAAGTGATTTCATCAAAGGCTTATTCGCCAGCCATCCGCCTTCTGAGCAGCGCGTCGCAGACAATTTAGCCACGCTTCAAGAGCTCGGCGAAGGCGGTGAATGGGGGCGTGAAGTTTACGCACAAAAAGTCGGGCATTTGAAAGCCACCAAAGCCGCTTACGACAATTACGACCAAGGCGTTAAGGTCTTACCGAATGATCCTAACAAAGCCGCTACTTTGGCTAAAAAAGCTTTATCTATCGAGCCGCGCGAAGCGCGTTTCCAAGAGCTATTAGGCGACGTATCGCTACAACAAAGAAACAATCAGGCCGCGTTAAGCTATTACGAAAAAGCCATCAAAATGCAGCCTGATTATTTCCGTCCGCATGTGCAAAGCGGCATCGCACTAAACAATCTAGGTCGCAAGAATGAAGCCGAACGAGCCTTGGTAAAAAGCAATGCTTTACTGCCTACCGCGACCAGCCATTATTTGTTAGGCCAGCTCGCCGAAGGGCGTGGTGATGTCGCCGCTGCGATGCAAAATTATCAAGTTGCGGCCGACTCTAATTCGAGCATCGGACAATCTTCGAGCGCGCGTTTGCTGCAATTAGATTTACCACGCAACCCCACCAAGTATTTGCAAGCGGAAGTGCGCAATGATGCAGCAGGGAATTTGTATGCCGTGCTCGCCAACCCTACGGTGGCCACACTAGCGCGGGTGCAACTACGGGTAGTCAAACTAGATGCCGCAACAGGTCGGGTTGTGGCACAAACAGCACCACTATTCATCACCAATTTAGCCGCAAATCAGCAAGGCCAAATTGCAGCAGGCGTGCGGATTAGCAATGCGCAAGAACTCAATTTATTCCGCGTGCAAATCGAAGCAGCACAACTCAGCAAATAACCAGATTCCACCTCTCGCTTAAAATTGGGCACGCACCCAGCCTTAAGCGAGCTCCGCCCATAAGTCATGTTCATCCGAATCAATAATTTTGACGGTAACCATCTCGCCGACTTTCAAGTGCGCAGCATTTTCAATAAACACTGAGCCATCAATTTCGGGCGCATCCGCAGCACTTCTGGCCACCGCGCCTTCGTCATCTACTTCATCGACTAACACTTGCAGCGTGCGACCGATTTTTTTCGCTAAGCGCGCCGCGCTGATTTCTTCTTGCAATGCCATCAAACGCGCCAAACGCTCTTCTTGTAGGTCAGGATGAATATGGTCAGGCAGTTCATTCGCCACTGCACCTTCAACGGGGGAATACTTAAACGCACCAACGCGGTCGAGCTGCGCTTCGCGCAAGAAATCTAACAGCTCTTCAAACTCAGCTTCGGTCTCACCAGGGAAGCCGACGATAAAGGTGCTGCGCAGCGTTAAATCAGGACAAATTTCGCGCCATTTTTTAATGCGCGCTAACACGCCATCAGAATTACCAGGACGTTTCATCAGTTTCAAAATGCGTTGGTTGGCATGTTGAAACGGTATATCCAGATACGGCAAAATTTTGCCCGCTGCCATGTAGGGAATCACCTCATCCACATGCGGATAGGGATAAACGTAATGCAAGCGCACCCACACACCCAATTCGCCGAGTGCAACCGCCAATTCAGTCATTCGCGTCTTGAGCGGACGACCGTCCCAGAAGCCAGTGCGGTACTTAATATCCACGCCATACGCGCTGGTGTCTTGCGAAATCACCAGCAATTCTTGCACGCCCGATTTCACCAAACTTTGCGCTTCTTGCATCACCTCACCAACGGGGCGGCTGACCAAATCGCCGCGCATCGACGGAATAATGCAGAAGGTACAGCGATGATTACAGCCTTCGGAAATTTTCAAATAAGCGAAATGTTTAGGCGTGAGGCGAATGCCTTGCGCGGGCACTAGATCCAGATAGGGATCGTGTGGTTTGGGCAGATGTTGATGCACGGCCGACATCACTTCGTCGGTGGCATGTGGGCCTGTGACTGCTAACACACTGGGATGCGCGGTTTGCACCACACCGTCTTTCGCGCCCAAACAGCCCGTCACAATAACTTTGCCGTTTTCCGCTAAGGCTTCGCCTATCGCATCCAACGACTCTGCCACCGCGCTGTCGATAAATCCGCACGTGTTGACCACCACAATGTCGGCATCTTGATAGCTCTTGGAAATCAGATAACCCTCGGCGCGCAAGCGCGTCAGGATGTGTTCAGAATCGACTGTCGCCTTGGGACAGCCGAGTGAAATAAAACCAACTTGTGGGATTTTTTTAGGAGCGTTCATGGCTTGTTTCTCATTCATAACTGGCTTTCTGCGTTACACGCCAACGATTAAGTTGACGAAAAATATCGAGGACACGCCCAGCACAATTAGAACCACTTGCTCAATGGTGTCGCGTAACTGGGTACGTTTATGTAGGCTGGGAATTAAGTCGGCGACTGCGACGTAAATCATGCTTGCAGCGGCCAACGCCAATAAAATTGGCACGGCGTGCTGCATGGATTGCAAGGCGAAGTACGCCAAAATCCCGCCTAGCAAAGTCGCCAAACTGGACACCAAATTCAACATTAAGGCGTGCATTTTGCTGTAGCCAGAATGCAGCAAAATCATAAAGTCGCCGACTTCTTGAGGGATTTCATGCGCGATGATGGCGAGTGCGGTGACGATGCCTAAATGAATATCCGTCATAAACGCCGCCGCGATAATCACGCCATCGACAAAATTATGGAAGGTATCGCCGACGATAATCATCATGCCGCTGCGCCCGTGCGCATGATGCTGATGCGTCTCGTGCGCTTCGCAATGGTCGTGATGACAATGCCGCCAGATAAGCAATTTTTCCAACGTAAAGAACAGCAAAATTCCCAGCAAAATCGTGCCACTCACCAGCGCGAAGTTGCCGCTTAACTTCATCGCTTCAGGCAGGATGTCTAAAAAAACTGCGCCCAACAATGCGCCTATCGCGTAACTCACCAGCGCGTTCACCCAATGGGCGCGGGCATTCAATGCAAACACAGCGGCACACATAACGCTCAACGCGCCGCCTAAAAAGCTGGCAGCGACTATCCACAACAAAACACTCATGAGAATTTCAGACTAGCAAAAGGGCGCGGATTATAGCGCAGGCGGTCTGCAACGCGGTTGTGTCACGGCGACTTAGTGCATATTGCTGGGCTCACATGGGCGTAAGCGTTATTCCAATGATGCCAAGCGTCCTCGCAAAGCCCTGTATTGTTGCGGCTAGCGGCGGAGCATAAGGTTCAAGCATGACTGTTGTTACTGCGCTCGCCGCTATAATTAAACGCACTATTTTTTTCATCACTCATCTCGCGAGGTACAACCATGTCACTGTTACTCTCACCGTTTATGCTGGCGATTTTTTTGCTGCCGCTAGCCTACTTAGGTGCGCTGCTCATGTTGTTTATCCAGCGTCGCCGTATTGGATTAGCCAGCAGTCTTATCAGCTTTGTTGCCGTGCTAGGAATCGGCACTTGGGCAATTCTTCAATCGCGCTCATCGACAGCAGGAATCGGCATGTTGTTGTTACCTTTTATCGGTGTGCTAGCGGGAGCACTAGCATGGGGATTTGCCAATTTACGGCGCGCCCAAAAATTATCGTTGCGCCTATTGGCGGGGCTGTGTTTAGTCGCGTTGTTAGGGTTATTAGCTTGGCAAGTAAACGGTGGCTGGCACACCATTCAACACAATAAAACGCGCGATGCCGCACAGCAAGCACGCATGCAACGCATCGAACAGCAGCGCGTTTTATTAAACGATTTGCTCGCCCAAAATGTCGGCGTAGAGGCCGCCACGGTAGAGCATTTTATTGTGCAACATCGCGACGATGAGGAAGCCTTGTTGAGCGCGCTTGCGTCACCATTTGTCTCGGCCGCGACGCTCGATCACTACGCCCGCCAAAACGAGTTCGGACTGACCCTCACCGCTTTGCGCAATAAAAATTGCAGTGCGGCAACGCTTGTGCGCATCTATCGCACCCACACTTATCCAAATTATTTTTTGCAGACTGTCGCGGCACATGCGCATACCCCGCCCGACATTTTGCGTGAAATTTATGTGCAGTCGCCGCGCGCTATTGACGGGCTAGATGTGTGGCTAGCGGCGAATCCCGCGACCCCCATAGAGATTGTGCAGACGCTCAGCGACAGCCACGACATTCAGGTGTTGCAAAACGTGCTGCAAAACCCGCAGCTTGATTGCGCACTGCTACAACGCGCTAGTGTCGCCCTCACCCGCTCAACGCGCCCCAACGACAATTACAGCATCAGTCAGATTGCCTATTTGCGCCCGCAACTGTGTAGTCACTCAAGCGAACCGCTTAACCGCAGATAGAGTCTTGTGGGTCGTTTTGCGCCACACGCGGACGCAACCAAAAATGATGGATGGCGTAGCCAACAATTAAGGCAGGAATAAAAATCCACAGCTCGCTATTAGGGGCGGCAAACAACGCTACAGCAGGACCTGGACAATAGCCGCTAATACCCCAACCAATGCCGAATAAAGCTGAACCGATGATGAGCGGTGCGTCGATAGCGCGAACCGCAGAGAGCCGAAATTCACTGGCAAAAACAGGCTTAGGTAGCTTGAGAACAAAGCGAAACGCTAGCAGGGTGACGCTCACCGCACCGCCCAATACGAATAGCAAACTGGCATTCCAGTCGCCCGCCACATCGAGAAAACCCTGTACGATTTGTGGCTGCGTCATCCCTGCCAAAGCCAAACCAAAACCGAAAATAATGCCCGCAAAAAGTGTCACGACCTGATTCATTAGCGCACTCCCAAAACCTGTCGGACGAAATAAGTGGTCACGATTGCCACGCTTAAAAATACCAGCGTCGCCACCAAAGAGCGCAACGACCATCGTCCTAAGCCACACACGCCGTGACCACTGGTGCAGCCGCGCGCCAAGCCTGTGCCGATGCCGACTAACACGCCTGCGAGTGCCAACAACCACACAGGAAATCCATCGCGTGCAACAGGCACTGCGCCGCCCAATAAATAATACAAAGCCGCGCCGTCAACGATGCCCAGCAAAAATAACGCGGGGCGCATCCGCTCAGAGGTAAACAGCACATTGCTGACCATGCTGCTCACGCCTGCAATGCGCCCGTTTAGCCACAACAGCAAAACTGCCGAGCTGCCAATCAAAACGCCGCCTGCTAAGGCGGCTAAGAATTGCGAGTTCATACGCGAGAAGTTTTTACACGTTAAACAAGAAGTTCAGCACATCGCCGTCTTTGACCACATATTCTTTGCCTTCGACGCGCAACTTGCCTTTTTCTTTCGCACCCGCTTCGCCACCGCACGCGATAAAGTCATCAAACGCGATGGTCTGCGCACGAATAAAACCACGCTCAAAATCGGTGTGAATCACGCCTGCGGCTTGCGGTGCGGTGTCGCCTTTATGGATCGTCCAAGCGCGCACTTCTTTCACGCCCGCAGTGAAATAAGTTTGCAAGCCGAGCAGCTCGTAACCCGTGCGAATGAGCTTGTTCAAACCAGGTTCGTCCAGACCTAAATCCGCCAAAAATTCCATCTTGTCCGCGTCATCCAAATCAGCTAATTCCGCCTCGATTTTTGCGCACAATGCCACCACGGGCGCGCCTTCTTTTGCAGCGTGTTCACGCAGACGATCAAGATAAGGATTATTTTCAAAACCATCTTCCATCACGTTGCCGACATACATCGCGGGCTTGATGGTGAGCAAGCACAACGGCTTGAGCAAGAAAATTTCTTCCTCGTTCAAACCCATGGTGCGCGCAGGTTTACCTTCGTTTAGATGCGGTAATAATTTTTCCAGAATCGCCACTAATTTGAGCGCGTCTTTGTCGCCCGAACGCGCTTTTTTGGTGTCGCGATGCAAGGTGCGTTCCACCACCGCCATGTCCGCCAAAGCCAGTTCGGTGATGATGGTTTCGATGTCGGCAATCGGATCGACTTTGTTGGCGACGTGGATGACGTTCTCATCATCGAAGCAGCGCACCACGTTCACAATCGCATCGGTCTCGCGGATGTTGGCGAGGAACTGGTTACCCAAGCCTTCACCTTTAGACGCACCCGCCACCAACCCTGCGATGTCCACAAACTCAACAATCGCGTGCTGCATACGGATAGGCTTCACGATTTTTGCCAGCGCATCCATGCGCGCATCAGGCACTTCGACGATGCCGACGTTAGGTTCAATCGTGCAAAATGGATAATTTTCTGCCGCGATGCCCGCCTTGGTCAGCGCATTAAACATAGTAGATTTGCCCACGTTAGGCAGGCCGACGATACCGCATTTCAAACTCATGGAGATTCCTTAACGATTGCTAGATTTTAAAAGGCGCGGATTGTAACACCGTTGAGGTGTAAGGCTTTGCTGGGAGTGGGGACAAAGACAGAAAATCAAAAATACCGCTTACTCAAACATATCTATCAAGATTAATTGCCCGTTCTTGTACGGGCACTGTAGCAAGCGTAGCGTGGGCAGGTCTCATTTGCCCACGGGCAAATCAAAAGACGGTGGGCAATTTTTCCACCCTACCAAGCCTCAACTTTCCAGCTTCACATCCTCGTAAATCTCATCTAACGTCAAGCTGTTGCCTATGCTGGCAAACACTATCGGCGCAGCCAAATTCACAGCGGTGAGTTGCCAATCATCTTGCGCACCGCGATGATAGATTTCAACGTGACGTTGGTCGGTGGTGACACCTAAATACTAGCTGCGGTAGCGAGTGGCAAAAACAATGACAGCGGCGTATCGGCTAGGGAAATAAAGCCGTGGTGCAGGTAAAAGGCGGAGGCCGTTTCATCTTTCGCATCGACCAACATGGCGTAGGCGACGATGTCGGAAACGTGGGCGCGGTGCAGGGCATCCGCCAGCAATGCGCCACCCAGTCCATGCCCTTGAAAATTTTGCGCCA
>JAVHRN010000088.1:0-8942 GCA_036171695.1 Gallionella sp. | reverse complement strand
AATTGTCTGCTTTGATTAAAGAAATGGAAGAAAAGTTTGGCGTATCTGCTGCGGCTGTTGCTGTTGCAGGTCCTGCTGCTGGTGGTGCTGCTGCCGCTGCTGAACAATCTGAATTCACTGTTATGTTGACTGGTGCTGGCGACAGCAAAGTGAACGTAATTAAAGTGGTTCGTGCAATCACTGGTCTGGGCTTGAAAGAAGCTAAAGACTTAGTTGATGGCGCACCTAAAGCTGTTAAAGAAGGCGTATCAAAAGCTGATGCTGACGCAATTGCAAAACAATTGATCGAAGCTGGCGCAACTGCTGAAATCAAGTAAGTCGTTGTGAAGTAAAAAGGCTGACGGCAAACCGTCAGCCTTTTGCCGCTTGTAAGAGCTTAGCGACTAGTCAGTGTGAAAACGCTGCCTAATCCCTGATTTCTAGAAACACTCAACAGCTGCGTGAGTGAGCTTCTAATCATCGTTTTTCCTTCAGCCGTGGAGATTATATGAACTACTCTTTTACCGAAAAAAAACGTATTCGCAAGAGTTTTGCAAAACGTGTGGGTGCTTTGCCCATTCCGTTTTTGTTGACAACTCAGCTCGAATCTTTTGCCGACTTTTTACAGGCTTACACCCCGCCCGAAAAGCGTAGCAATACAGGCTTGCAAGCTGCTTTCAACGGAATTTTTCCGATTGAAAGCCACAACAAATTTGCACGCTTAGATTTCGTCAGCTACACCTTAGGTATGCCCGCATTTGACGTGAAAGAATGTCAACAACGTGGTTTGACTTATGCCTCACCGTTGCGTGCGCGGGTACGTTTGACCATCTTGGATAAAGAGGCTTCCAAGCCTACTGTTAAAGAAGTTAAAGAACAAGAAGTTTACATGGGCGAAATGCCTTTGATGACCAACACGGGTTCGTTTGTGATTAACGGGACTGAACGCGTCATTGTGTCGCAATTACACCGCTCGCCTGGCGTGTTCTTTGAGCATGACAAGGGTAAGACTCACTCATCTGGCAAACTGTTGTTCTCCGCTCGTATCATTCCTTACCGTGGTTCATGGTTAGACTTTGAGTTCGATGCCAAAGACTACGTTTATTTCCGTATCGACCGTCGCCGTAAAATGCCAGCAACCATTTTGTTGCGCTCATTAGGCTTTAACAATGAAGAAATCTTGGCGATGTTCTTCTCGTTCGACACCTTCCATTTCGGCAAAAAAGGCACGCAATTTGAAGTGGTTGCTGAGCGTCTGCGCGGCGAAATTGCCAAGTTCGATATTCATAACAAAGCAGGCCAAGTCATTGTTGCCCAAGATAAACGCATTACGGTGCGTCATATCCGCGAAATGGAAGCCGATAACATTAAGAAATTGGCTGTAGCCGATGAATTTTTGTTCGGTCGCGTCTTGGCAACGGATGTGATTGATCAAGAAAGTGGCGAAGTGATTGCGCATGCCAATGACGAAATCACCGAGGCTTTGCTGGGTAAAATTCAGGCTGCGGGCATCGCAAAAATTCAAACTTTGTACACCAACGATTTGGATCAAGGTGCCTACATTTCACAAACACTGCGCATTGACGAAACTGTTGATGAATGGACCGCGCGTGTGGCGATTTATCGCATGATGCGCCCTGGCGAACCCCCTACCGAAGATGCGGTGCAAGGCCTGTTCAAGGGTTTGTTCTTTAGTGATGAACGCTATGATTTGTCGGTTGTTGGTCGCATGAAATTTAACCGCCGCGTGGGTCGTGAAGAGCTAACAGGCGAACCGATTTTGTCGAATGAAGACATCGTCGCAGTGGTGAAAATTCTGGTCGAGTTGCGCAACGGTCGCGGCGAAATTGATGATATTGATCACTTGGGTAACCGTCGTATTCGTGCCGTCGGCGAATTAGCTGAAAACCAATTCCGTACTGGTTTGGCGCGTGTTGAGCGTGCCGTGAAAGAGCGTTTGGGTCAAGCTGAGGCTGATAATTTGATGCCGCATGATTTGATTAACGCTAAGCCAATTTCGGCAGCGGTAAAAGAATTCTTTGGTTCTAGCCAACTGTCGCAATTTATGGATCAAACCAATCCTTTGTCGGAAGTGACGCATAAACGTCGTATTTCTGCACTGGGCCCTGGCGGTTTGACACGCGAACGTGCGGGCTTTGAAGTCCGCGACGTTCATGCGACTCACTATGGTCGGATGTGTCCAATTGAAACACCAGAAGGTCCGAACATTGGGCTGATCAACTCCTTGGCGTTGTATGCGCGTACTAACGAATATGGCTTTATCGAAACTCCATATTTGAAAGTTGCTAACAGTAAAACCACTGATAAAGTGGATTATTTGTCAGCCATCGAAGAAGCTAACTTCACGATTGCACAAGCTAATGCGGAGCTGGATAAAAAGGGCGGTTTCACGGACGAGATTGTGTCTGCGCGTCAACGTAACGAATTCGTTTTGGCTGAGCCAGAAAAAATTGACTACATGGACGTTTCACCTTCACAAGTAGTGTCGGTTGCGGCTTCGTTGATTCCATTCTTGGAACACGATGATGCGAACCGCGCGTTGATGGGTGCGAATATGTCACGTCAAGCGGTGCCGTGTTTGCGTGCTGAAAAGCCGTTAGTGGGTACTGGCATTGAACGCACAGTTGCGGTCGATTCAGGTACAACCGTACAAGCATGGCGCGGTGGTCGGGTGGATTACGTTGATGCAGCGCGTATCGTAGTGCGTGTTAATGATAATGAAACAACGCCAGGCGAAGCCGGCGTGGACATTTACAACCTGACCAAGTACACCCGTTCTAACCAAAACACCAACATCAATCAACGTCCGTTGGTTAAAGTCGGCGATGTATTGGCACGCGGCGACGTGATTGCCGATGGCGCATCCACTGACATGGGTGAATTGGCATTGGGTCAAAACATGTTGGTCGCGTTTATGCCTTGGAACGGCTACAACTACGAAGATTCGATTTTGATTTCGGAACGTGTGTCGGCACAAGATCGCTTTACCTCGATTCATATCGAAGAATTGACCGTGGTGGCACGTGATACCAAGCTGGGTTCAGAAGAAATTACCCGCGATATTCCTAACTTGGGCGAGCAACAACTGGCACGTTTGGATGGCTGTGGGATTGTGCATATCGGTGCGGAAGTGACGGTTGGTGATGTGTTAGTGGGTAAAGTAACCCCTAAAGGCGAAACACAATTGACCCCAGAAGAAAAATTGCTGCGCGCAATTTTTGGTGAAAAAGCCTCGGACGTGAAAGACACTAGCTTGCGCGTGCCAGCAGGTAGTACGGGTACGGTGATTGACGTGCAAGTGTTTACTCGCGAAGGTCTGCAACGTGATGCGCGTGCGCAACAAATTGTTGACGACGAATTGAATCGCTATAAGAAAGATTTAGCGGATCAAATGCGTATCGTTGAGGCTGACGTATATGCCCGTTTGGAAAAACTGTTGCACAACAAAATTGCTAACGGCGGTCCGAACAAGTTGGCTAAAGGCACTAAGCTGAACAAAGAATACTTGCACAGCGTGGCACATTACCAGTGGTTCGATATTCGCGTGGCAGATGACGAAATCGCAGCGCAAATGGAGCAGGTTAAAGAAGGTCTGGCGCAAAAACGCTTGGAATTCGATGCCGCATTTGAGTTGAAGAAAAAGAAACTGACACAAGGCGATGAATTGCAAGCTGGTGTACAGAAGATGGTTAAGGTATATGTGGCGGTTAAACGTCGCTTGCAACCTGGTGACAAAATGGCGGGTCGTCACGGTAACAAGGGTGTGGTATCACGCATTGTTGCAGTTGAAGATATGCCTTACATGGCAGACGGTACACCAGTTGACATCGTGTTGAACCCATTGGGCGTTCCATCACGGATGAACATCGGTCAGATTCTGGAAACACATTTGGGTTGGGCTGCCAAAGGTTTGGGTAAGAAAATCGACGAAATGCTGCAAACGCACGCTAAAGTTGCCGATATGCGTAAATTCTTGAATAAGATTTACAACCATGACAATGGTCAGGCAGTTGATTTGGAATCGTTTAACGACGACGAAATTATTGAGTTGTGCCGTAATCTGACTAAGGGTGTTACCTTTGCAACCCCTGTTTTCGATGGTGCATCGGAAGCTGAAATTAAGTACATGTTGGAATTAGCGGGTCTGCCTAAATCAGGTCAAACCATCTTGCATGATGGCCGTACTGGTGAAGCGTTTGAACGTCCTGTAACAGTAGGTTACAAACATGTGCTGAAATTGCATCACTTGGTGGACGACAAGATGCACGCGCGTTCAACAGGTCCTTACAGCTTGGTTACGCAACAACCTTTGGGTGGTAAAGCGCAATTTGGTGGTCAGCGTTTTGGTGAAATGGAAGTTTGGGCGTTGGAAGCATACGGCGCGGCTTACACCTTGCAAGAAATGTTGACAGTGAAATCCGATGACGTGGCAGGCCGTACTAAAGTTTATGAAAGCATCGTCAAGGGCGAACATAAAATTGATGCGGGTATGCCAGAGTCCTTTAACGTGGTTATCAAAGAAATTCGTTCTTTGGCGATTGATATGGATTTGGAACGTCACTAAGTTTGGAAGATGGGCGTGTGGGGGAGTGCTAACCTGTGCTTCCCTCGCGCCACTTGCTGCTCACTACTCACCAGATTTTTAGGAGTTACAGATGAAAACATTGTTAGATTTATTCAAGCAAACCACTGAAAAAGAAGAGTTTGATGGTATTAAAGTGGGGCTGGCCTCACCTGAGAAAATTCGTTCATGGTCGTATGGCGAAGTTAAAAAGCCAGAAACCATCAACTATCGTACTTTCAAGCCTGAGCGTGATGGCTTGTTCTGCGCCAAAGTGTTTGGACCTGTTAAGGATTACGAATGCTTGTGCGGTAAGTACAAACGCCTAAAACATCGTGGCGTGATTTGCGAAAAATGCGGCGTAGAAGTGACCTTGTCGAAAGTGCGTCGCGAACGCATGGGTCATATCGACTTGGCTTCGCCTGTGGCACACATTTGGTTCTTGAAATCGCTGCCATCACGCTTGGGTATGGTGTTGGATATGACGTTGCGCGACATCGAACGCGTGTTGTATTTTGAAGCCTTTGTCGTAACTGACCCTGGCATGACTCCGCTCAATCGCGGTCAGTTGTTGTCAGATGAAGACTATTTGGCTAAAACTGAAGAGTTTGGTGACGAATTTACCGCGCTGATGGGTGCGGAAGGTGTGCGCGCACTGCTGAGCAATTTGGATGTGGCGCAAGAAATTGAAACCATCCGTGCTGAGTTGGCTGCGACTGGTTCGGAAACCAAAATCAAGAAGTATTCCAAACGCTTGAAAGTGTTAGAAGCCTTTATGTCGTCTGGCATCAAGCCGCAATGGATGGTGATGGAAGTGTTGCCAGTGTTGCCGCCCGAACTGCGTCCTTTAGTGCCGTTGGATGGCGGTCGTTTTGCGACTTCTGATTTGAATGATTTGTATCGTCGCGTTATCAATCGTAACAACCGTTTAGCACGTTTGTTGCAATTAAAAGCCCCTGACATTATTCAACGCAACGAAAAGCGCATGTTGCAAGAAGCCGTTGATGCCTTGTTGGATAACGGCCGTCGCGGTAAAGCTATGACGGGCGCGAACAAGCGTCAATTGAAATCATTGGCTGACATGATTAAGGGTAAGAGCGGTCGTTTCCGTCAAAACTTGTTGGGTAAACGCGTCGATTATTCTGGTCGTTCGGTGATTGTTGTCGGTCCACAATTGAAGCTACATCAATGCGGTTTGCCGAAAAAAATGGCGTTGGAATTGTTTAAGCCATTCATTTTTAGTCGCTTAGAGGCGATGGGCTTGGCGACCACCATTAAAGCGTCGAAACGGATGGTCGAAGCTGAAGAACCTGTAGTTTGGGACATCTTGGAAGAAGTCATTCGCGAACATCCTGTGATGTTGAACCGCGCGCCGACTTTGCACCGTTTGGGTATTCAAGCGTTTGAACCGATTTTGATTGAAGGCAAAGCGATTCAGTTGCATCCGCTGGTTTGTACCGCGTTCAATGCCGACTTCGACGGCGATCAAATGGCGGTACACGTGCCGTTGTCGCTGGAAGCGCAAATGGAATGTCGTACCTTGTTGCTGGCATCGAACAACGTATTGTCTCCTGCGAATGGCGAACCAATTATTGTTCCCTCACAAGATATTGTGTTGGGGCTGTATTGGATGACGCGTGAAAAAATTGGCGCGTTGGGCGAAGGCTCGATGTTTGCGAATATCGGCGAAGTCTCACGTGCGTATGAAACGCGCGAAGTTGATTTGCAAGCCAAAATTTTGGTGCGTTTGAACGAAGTGTATGTGGATGACGCAGGTCAAAAGCAAACCCGTTTAACACGTTATGAAACAACCGTGGGTCGTGCCTTGTTATCCGAAGTGCTGCCTGATGGTTTGGCCTTTGCTTTGATTAACAAAGCTATGAAGAAAAAGGAAATTTCGCGTTTGATTAACGCCAGTTTCCGTCAATGTGGTTTGCGCGACACCGTCATCATGGCAGATAACTTGATGTACACCGGCTTCAAATATGCGACCCGTTCTGGGATTTCGATTGCGCTGGACGATATGTTAGTACCGCCGCAAAAAGAAGCGTTGATTAACGCCGCTGATAAAGAAGTGCGCGAAATTTACACGCAGTACACCTCTGGTTTGGTAACTGATGGCGAGCGTTACAACAAGGTTGTGGATATTTGGGGTCGTACCGCAGATGACGTGGCTAAGGTGATGATGGACCGATTGGGTAAAGAATCTGTTGTGGATCGTTTGACCCAAGAAGTGCGGATGGAAAACGGTAAACCAGTGATGCAAGAGTCGTTCAACTCGATTTACATGATGGCCGATTCTGGTGCGCGTGGTTCTGCGGCGCAGATTCGTCAGTTGTCAGGGATGCGCGGTTTGATGGCGAAACCAGATGGTTCGATTATTGAAACGCCGATTACCGCGAATTTCCGCGAAGGTCTGAGCATGTTGCAATACTTTATTTCCACCCACGGTGCACGTAAAGGCTTGGCAGATACCGCATTGAAAACAGCGAACTCTGGTTACTTGACACGTCGTTTGGTTGACGTAACACAAGACTTGGTGGTGATTGAAGATGATTGCGGCACGTCAAATGGCAATGCGTTAAAAGCGATTGTTGAAGGCGGTGAAGTTATTGAAGCGTTGCGCGAACGTATTTTGGGACGCGTGGCGAATGCTGATGTTGTCAATCCAGAAAACGGTGTGACCGTGTTTGAAGCGGGTACTTTGTTGGATGAAAATGCCGTTGAGTTGATTGAAAAATTAGGCGTTGATGAAGTATTTGTGCGCACGCCTTTGACCTGTGAAACGCGTTTTGGCTTATGTGCTAAATGTTATGGTCGCGATTTAGGTCGCGGTGGCTTGGTCAATGTTGGTGAAGCTGTTGGTGTAATTGCAGCGCAGTCGATTGGTGAGCCAGGTACTCAGTTGACCATGCGTACCTTCCACGTTGGGGGTGCGGCTTCGCGTAACGTCGTGGCGAGTCAAGTTGAAAGTAAATCAAACGGTAATCTGCAATTTAGTCAGAACATGCGTGTGGTTACCACCGTGCGCGGCGAAGTGATTGTGGTGGCGCGTAGTGCCGAAGTGATTATCGTCGATGATCATGGCCGCGAACGCGAACGTCATAAAGTGCCTTACGGTGCGATGTTGACAGTAGCGTTAGATGGCGCAGTTAAAGCGGGTGCGGTGTTGGCCACATGGGATCCTCATACTCGTCCAATTATTACCGAATACGCTGGGGTGATTGGCTTCCACAATGTGGAAGAAGGTAACACCGTGGCTAAACAAGTCGATGAAGTAACTGGCTTGTCAACTTTGGTAGTAATTGATCCTAAGCAACGTGGTGGCGCAGCGTCTAAGACGGTGGTGCGTCCTATGGTGCGCTTGAGCGATGCACAAGGTCGCGAAGTTAAGCTGCATGGTACGGAAACAGCGGTGAGTGTGACCTTCCAAACAGGGGCGATTATTACTGTTGAAGATGGACAAACCGTAGGCGTGGGTGACGTGCTGGCGCGTATGCCGCAAGAAAGCTCGAAGACCCGCGATATTACTGGGGGGTTGCCACGCGTTGCAGAGTTGTTTGAAGCGCGGATTCCTAAAGATGCAGGTATGTTGGCGGAATGCACGGGTACGGTGTCGTTTGGTAAAGATACCAAAGGTAAGCAACGCTTGGTGATTACCGATGTAGAAGGTATCGCCAATGAATTCTTGATTCCTAAAGAAAAGCATGTGCTGGCACATGATGGCCAAGTGGTGAATCAAGGCGAAATGATTGTTGACGGCCCAGCTGATCCGCATGACATCTTGCGTTTGCTCGGCGTGGCGCAATTGGCTCGTTACATCACCGACGAAGTGCAAGAAGTGTATCGCTTGCAAGGCGTGAAAATTAGCGATAAGCATATCGAAGTGATTGTTCGTCAAATGTTGCGCCGTGTACAAATTAGCGATGCGGGTGAAACCGACTTCATCTTAGGTGAGCAAGTTGAACGCGCTGATTTGTTGATTGAAAACGAACGCGTGATTGCGGCAGGTAAAAATCCAGCTACGTTTGACTTCATGTTGCTGGGTATTACTAAGGCATCGTTATCGACTGACTCGTTCATTTCGGCGGCTTCCTTCCAAGAAACTACGCGTGTCTTGACTGAAGCCGCAATTATGGGCAAGAAAGACGATTTACGTGGCTTGAAGGAAAACGTGATTGTGGGTCGTTTGATTCCAGCAGGTACGGGATTAGCTTTCCATACTGCACGCCGTAAGCAGCGTTTAGGTGTCGATGCCGCTGAGGGACGTGGCTTGTCCTCAGCTGATAATGCGGAATCTCGCGAGTTACTTGACACAAACGTGGATTCTCAATAGAATTCGCAACCCTTTTTCTCGTCGCAGCGTGTGAGAGTTATATCG
>JAVHRN010000087.1:0-9161 GCA_036171695.1 Gallionella sp. | reverse complement strand
GCTCAAAGAAAAAGTGGTGCTGCATACGCAATTCGTGGTGCGCGAAGACGCGCAATTGTTGTACGGATTTTTGACCCATGAAGAACGCCTCGCATTTCGCCAATTGCTCAAAATTAGCGGGGTCGGCCCTAAGCTCGCGCTGTCGGTGTTGTCAGGTTTGAGCCTCGCGGATTTAGCCTCAGCCGTAGAAAACAAAGAAGCGGGACGCTTGACTAAAATCCCCGGCGTGGGCAAAAAAACTGCCGAGCGATTGATTTTGGAATTGCAAGGAAAATTCGCCACAGCAGGCGCGCTATTTAGCGCAGGAACTAAAGATATTTCCGCCAGCAGCGACATTATCAACGCCTTGCAAGCCTTAGGTTATAACGACAAAGAAGCCGACTGGGCAGCGAAGCAATTGCCCAAAGATGCGAGTGTGTCGGACGGGATACGGCAGGCACTTAAGTTGTTATCGAAAGCCTGATATGCAACCAAAAT
Source organism: Gallionella sp. (assembly GCA_036171695.1). Lineage (GTDB taxonomy): Bacteria > Pseudomonadota > Gammaproteobacteria > Burkholderiales > Gallionellaceae > Gallionella. Next base: position 8,684 of record JAVHRN010000087.1, on the reverse strand, counting down.
TAAGCGTTAGCCTTATTCCTGAAAGTGCTTGGGGGAAGAATGTTCGAGCTATTGTTTCAAATGTCGCTTGGTCACAATTGCGATGGAAATTTGGAGCTAGTTTGAGCGAACCTGTTGGCAATCGCGGCGGTGCTCGCTGGAATAAAAGTTCGTTAGGGAATAATTTTTTAATATGTGAAATATGTTTAGAGCATTTTGAGTATTTACATCTACATGAATTATGGGATTTTGATGATGTAAAGTTGACTCAAAAATTGGTGGGATTTAAAGCTATTTGTGAGGACTGTCATAATGCAATTCATTTCGGTAGGGCTTCATTAGTAGGACTGTCTGAAAACTCGTATCTTCAACTAATCAAAATAAATGGTTGGACAAGAGCTGAAGCCGAAGCCCATGTAAAGAAGGCTATGTGGGAGTGGAGAAGCCGCGACAGGTTTGAATACGAGCTTGATGCCAGTTTGCTTTTAGATAACGCTTTAATCGCCAAAAATATGCTTCATTATTCTTGGTTAAGTCGTCCCCGCAGAGTTAGAAGTCGGTTAGATGCATTAGCGTGGTCTCAAACACTTCTATCATTACCTGATGCCGTGATTATAGATACAGAAACAACAGGGTTAATTGAAGGAGTGGAAGGCAATCCAAATGCAGAAATCATTGAGCTAGCTATTATTTCTGTTAATGGAGATGTGCTTTATAACTCTCGCTTTAAGCCTATATATCTAGTTCCCGAACATGTTATTGAGATACACGGAATTACAAATCAGGCATTGAGAAAGTCGCCCAGTTTCGCTAAAGAGTTTCAAAAAATACTTGATGTATTAGATGGCAAAATTATCGTTGCATATAACTCTCGTTTCGACTCAAAAATCATTGCCAATACTTGTAGGTTACATAGTCTACAGCCACCTGAAAATGTAGCTTGGGAGTGTGCGATGTGGGCTTATAAGGGTTATCAAGGTTGCCCTCAATTCTTAAAATTACCGAACGCAAAGCATAGCGCACTAGCTGATTGTGAAGTTACCTTAGAGTTGATTCATAAAATGTCCAAAAATGAAGAAATATCGCATCCATACAGAAAATATTTTTAGGGTAAGAATGAATTTTCCATATTGTTTAGTTCGCGACAATATTCTGGCTAAATGTAACGAAAACGATCACTCAAACCATGATACACAGCGACAACCTCACCTCTGAACCGCGTATCTCTACGCCTGCCGTTGCTTCCAAACAGGAGGAAGCGTTGGAGCGGGCGTTGCGACCTAAGCAGCTTGACGAGTATGTCGGGCAGGAAAAAATTCGCGGACAGCTGGAAATTTTTATTCAGGCGGCGAAGCAGCGCGGTGAGCCTTTGGATCATGTTTTATTGTTTGGTCCGCCGGGGCTGGGCAAAACCACTTTGGCGCAAATTATTGCGCGCGAAATGGGCGTGAATTTGCGCCACACTTCTGGGCCTGTGTTGGAGCGCGCGGGCGATTTAGCGGCGTTGCTGACCAATCTCGAACCGCACGATGTGTTGTTCATCGACGAGATTCATCGCCTCTCGCCTGTGGTCGAAGAAATTTTGTATCCCGCGCTGGAGGACTATCAAATCGACATCATGATTGGTGAAGGACCTGCGGCGCGTTCGGTGAAATTGGATTTGCCACCGTTCACGCTGGTTGGCGCGACCACGCGCGCGGGCATGTTGACCAATCCCTTGCGCGACCGCTTCGGCATCGTAGCGCGGCTGGAGTTTTATACCCCCGAAGAATTGCAGCGCATCGTGATGCGTTCGTCGGGATTGTTGGAGATGAATTTGGCAGACGATGGCGCGCTGGAAATCGCCAAGCGCGCGCGCGGTACGCCGCGCATTGCCAATCGCTTGTTGCGCCGTGTGCGCGATTATTCCGATGTGAAAGCGCAAGGTGTCGCCAGCCGCACTGTTGCTGATGCCGCGTTGACTATGCTGGATGTGGACTCGCAAGGTCTCGATGTGATGGATAGAAAATTATTGCTCACTGTCATCGAAAAATTTATGGGCGGCCCCGTCGGCGTGGATAATCTCGCCGCCGCCATCGGCGAAGAGCGCGACACCATAGAAGATGTGCTTGAACCGTATCTGATTCAGCAAGGCTATTTACAACGTACGCCGCGCGGCCGCATCGCCACCGCGCACGCCTATCAACATTTTGGTTTACAGGTCAATGTGCCTGATAACGGAGCGACTTCTAATGACTAAGCACAAGCAATTTGCACTCCCCGTGCGCGTGTATTTTCAGGACACCGACGCGGGCGGGGTGGTGTATCACGGCAGTTATGTGAATTTTTTGGAACGCGCGCGCACCGAGTGGTTGCGCGATGTGTGCGGCTTTAGCAATGGCGCGTTGATGAAAGAATTTGGCGCGGTGTTCGTGGTGCGCGAGATGAAAGTTGAATATCTCAAACCAGCCTTGCTAGACGATATGTTGGCGGTTACCGCGCAAGTCGCGACGATAGGGCGCAGTAGCGTGAAGCTGCTGCAAACTGTGCAACGCGGCGCAGAAGTTTTGACGCAAGCCGAGGTGCATTTGGTGTGCGTGTCGTTGGCAAGTTTCAAGCCGATTAGCGTGCCAGAAGTGCTGCGCGAAAAATGGAAAAACTAAGTTAAGGATTCAATATGGAAGTCGTGCAAGATTTATCGTTTATACATTTAATCGCCAACGCCAGCGTGCTGGTGCAATTGGTGATGTTGCTGTTGTTGGGTGTGTCGATGCTGTCTTGGTGGTACATCTTTATGAAGATGTTTGCCATTCGCCGCGAGGCGCAATTGACGCGCGATTTTGAAGAAGCGTTTTGGAAAAACTCTAATTTGAATGAGCTGTATAAGTTTTCTGTGAATTATTCGCGCACTGATGTGGGCGCGTTAGAACGGATTTTCGCGGCAGGTTTTGCCGAGTTTGTGAAGCTGAAAAAACAGCCAAGTATGGATGTGAGCGCGGTGATGGATGGCACGCGCCGCGCTATGCGCGCCACTTATCAGCGCGAGATGGACAGCTTGGAAGCGCATTTGGCTTTTCTGGCGAGCGTGGGTTCAGTGAGCCCGTATGTGGGGCTGTTTGGCACGGTGTGGGGAATTATGAATGCGTTTCGCGGGCTGGCGAATGTGGGGCAGGCGACTTTGGCGCACGTCGCTCCTGGCATCGCCGAAGCTCTCGTGGCAACTGCGATGGGTCTGTTCGCGGCGATTCCTGCGGTGCTGGCATACAACCGTTATGCGCATGACATCGACCGTTTGGCGACGCGTTTTGAGAGTTTTACTGAAGAGTTCTCGAATGTCTTACAAAGACAGCCTTAAAGGAGTTAGTTCTAATGCGAACTAATCTGCGCAATAAAAATCGTTTGATGAATGACATCAATGTTGTGCCCTACATCGACGTGATGTTGGTGTTGTTAGTGATTTTTATGGTCACCGCACCGATGATGAATCCTGGGCAAGTAGATTTGCCCTCGCTTGGTAATAGCGCGTTGCCCGCCACCGCCCCTTTGGAGGTGGTGCTACGCAAAGACAATACTTTGTTGCTGCGCGACCATGCTAATGGTGACCGCGAATTGCGCGTGTCGCGTGCGGAGATGATTGCTTTTATCAAAGCGCGCACGGGCAATTTAGCCGAGCAAGCGGTGGTGATTGCGGCAGATAAAAGCGTGCGTTACGAAGAGGTCATCAATGTGATGGACGCGCTGCAACAACAGCACATCAAGAAAATTGGCTTGCTGACGCAAGCGAAAAATAAATGAGTCGTACGCTGTCACCTTCTTATCAAAAGCCTGCCGCCGTGCTTGCCTTAATTGTGCACGGCGGTTTTTTTGCGCTGCTGTATTTTGGTTTTACTTGGCAGACGCACGCTCCCGAAGCGATGAGTGTTGAGCTGTGGCAAGCCTTGCCTGATATGACACCGCAGCCAGTTGTGGTAACGCCACCTGCGCCGCCAGAGTTAAAAATTGAGCCTGTGCCGCCCGTTATATCGCCTGTCGTAGAGGTGAAACCCGACATTGTTCTGGCGATTAAAAAGCCCGAAAAAAAAATCACTGAAACTAAAGCCTCGCCCGTCATTGAGCAGCCTAAAACGCGCACGCCAGCTAAGCCGGCACCGCCTAGCATTGCTGATTTAGCAGCGGCGCGTGAACTTGCCGCGCAGGCCGAACAGGCCGCAGCGGTGAAAGGCATCATGGATGAGGCGATGAGCAAAATCAGCAGCAAGATTCGCCGCAATATCGTGATGCCGCCCGATGTGGCAAATGACGCGCAGGCCGTGTTCGCAGTGACGTTGTTGCCCGGCGGTACGGTGTTAAACGCGCGCCTTGTTCAATCAAGCGGCAATGTCGCCTATGACAATGCGGTAGAGCGCGCAATTTTGAAGTCGCAGCCGCTGCCGTTGCCCGCTGATACGAGCTTGTTTAATCGTTTTCGTGAATTAAAATTGAAGTTCAAACCTGTTGAGTAAAAGGCCGTTTATGTTGAAAGCGTTAAAAGTTTGGTGTGCCATTAGTGTTATTTCGGCAGGCGTTGCTCATGCCGAAATGAGTATCGAAATTATCGGTGCGGGCGAGCATCAGATTCCTGTCGCGCTCGCGCCGTTGGGTGGCGAAGAAAAATCAGCCACGGCAATTCGTGAGGTGGTGGTGGCTGATTTGCAACGCAGCGGCCTATTTCGCATCGTTGATAACCGAGGCTCCGCGCCGCATGAGCCGAGCGAGGTGAATTATCCCGAATGGCAAGCCACAGGGGCGGAGGCATTGGCCATAGGGAGCGTGGAAACCAGTGAAGTGGGGCGGCTCACAGTCAAAGTAAGGCTGCTGGATGTGTTGAAAAAATCACCGTTGTTGGGCGAAGTGGTATCGGCGAAAGACTCGCAAGTGCGCCAAATCGGACATCGCATTGCGGATTTAATTTATGAAAAATTAACGGGCGACAAAGGGGTGTTCAGTACTCGTATCGCGTATGTGAACCGTCTGGGCGAAAAGTATCGCTTGGTGGTGGCAGATAGCGATGGTTATAACGAGCAAACCGTGTTGGCGCAAAACGAGCCGATTATGTCTCCCGCTTGGTCGGCGGATGGCAGCAGGCTCGCCTATGTGAGTTTTGAAACGGGTCATGCAGCAGTGTTTGTACAAACCTTGCAGACCAAGCAACGTAGTTTGTTAGCCGACTTTCGCGGTAGCAATAGCGCGCCGACTTGGTCGCCCGATGGCAAGCAGCTCGCTATGGTGTTGACGCGCGATGGTAGTTCGCAGCTTTATGTAATCAATGCGGATGGTTCAGGCATACAGCGCATCAGCTTTAGCGGCGCGATTGATACCGAGCCGTGTTTTTCACCTGATGGACAAAATTTGTTATTTACCTCGGACCGAGGCGGCAGTGCGCAGATTTATCGGATGGCGTTAGCGGGCGGGCAAGAACAACGCATGACGTTTGGTGAAGGGACAAATTATTCGGCGCGTTATAGCCCCGATGGGAAAAGTATGGTGTTCGTGCATCGGGCGAATGCGCAGTTTTATATTGCAACGCAAGATTTCCAGAGCGGACAAATGCAGTTGGTCACGGAGGGTGGCTGGCATAAGAAACCGAGCTTTGCCGCGAACGGTAAAATGATACTGTTTGCGAGTGAAGCGCGTGGTCGTGGTATATTGGCGAGCGTTTCTAGCGATGGTCGCGTCAAGCAGCACATGTTTACGCAAACAGGCGATGCGCGAGAACCAATGTGGAATCCACATTTTTAATTTAACTTTGGATAAGGATGAGAAACATGAAAAAAATCGTTATAAGCGTTGTATTGCTTAATTTGTTGGCTGCTTGTGCAAGCCAAAAAGCCCCTGAAGCAGCTGCTCCTGCTGCCGCTCCTGCTCAATCTGCAGCAACTGCACCTGTTGTTGAAAAAGCAGTTGCGGTTGATCCATTGAATGATGCAACTAGCATTTTGGCTAAACGTAGTGTTTATTATGCGCTGGACGTGGATGCGGTTGCCGCAGCCGACAAGCCAGCGATTGCTGCACACGGTAAATACTTGAGCGAAAATGCAGCGCGTAAAGTTGAGTTGGCAGGTTACGCTGACGAACGTGGCAGCAATGAATACAACTTGGCTTTAGGTCAACGTCGTGCCGATGGCGTGAAAAAAATGTTGGAATTGAGTGGTGCAAAAGCGGCACAAATCAGTGCGGTAAGTTTTGGCGAAGAAAAACCTAAAGCGGCTGGACATGATGAAGCTGCTTGGTCACAAAACCGTCGCACTGACCTGAACTACGCTAAGTAATCAACATGCTACTGCTCCGCGCTTATGTTCTATTCGCTGTGTGCTTTGTCGCCCCCGCTTATGCGGGGTTGTTTACCGACGACGAAGCGCATCAGAAAATTCAACTATTACAAGCGCGGGTGCAACAACTAGAAACATCGGATGCACAACATACCTCGGCGATCTTGGAATTACAAAGTCAGCTGGAAGAATTGAAGACTGAACTGCGCAAACTGCGCGGTCAGAATGAAGAGCTCGCGCACGGGCTGCAAGATGCCGAGAAGCGCGAAAAAGATTTTTATGTGGATTTAGATACGCGTTTGCGTCGTTTTGAATCGTCGGATAACGGTGCGGTTTCACCCGCTAACGCAAATAATGCTGCGGTGGATGCATCAGATCCCGTATTAGAGAATCGTGCCTTTGAGACAGGATATGCCGCAGTCAATGCGGGTCGATATGCCAACGCACTGAAAGCCTTTCAAGAGTTCCTGAAGAAATACCCAGAGTCGGTTCACCTACCTAATGCGCTGTATTGGTTGGCGGTGAGTCAATTTGGTTTGCAAGATAGCTCGTCTGCCTTAGCAACTTATGAAAAGTTGCTAGCAAGCTACCCCGCCGCACCCAAGGCGGCCGATGCGTTGGTCAATAAAGCGATTTGTTTACAAGACTTAAAGCAAGCGGCTGCCGCACAAAAAACTCTCAAACAAGTCATCGTTAAATATCCCAATACAGCCGCTGCCGACAAGGCGAAAAAACTGCTCGCTGTTTCAAAGTAACGCCCTTATGTCTTTAGTTATCACCGACGCGCCACTGCGCATCACCGAAATTTTTTATTCCCTGCAAGGTGAGACCAATCGAGTTGGATTGCCCACTGTTTTTGTTCGTCTCACGGGTTGCCCGTTACGTTGCACTTATTGCGATACTGCGTATGCCTTTACGGGCGGAGAAACGGTTGCAATTAGCAAAATACTTGAGCAAGTAGCCAGCTATAACGCGCGTTACGTTACAGTCACGGGTGGCGAACCTTTGGCGCAAAAGAACTGCATCTTGTTGTTGCGGGCTTTGTGCGATGCGGGATATGAAGTATCGCTTGAAACGGGCGGGGCAATGGATATTGCAGCGGTTGATGCGCGTGTGATGCGCGTGGTTGATATTAAAACGCCAGGTTCGGATGAGCTAAACAAAAATCGTTGGGAAAATTTAGCTGTGATTACACCTCATGATGAAATTAAGTTCGTGTTGTGTGATGAGGCGGATTATGTGTGGGCAAAAGAGCAGATGGTTCAATATCAGTTGGCGAATAAATGTCCCGTTTTGTTTTCTCCCGTGCACGGCACATTGAATCCAACTCATTTAGCAGAATGGATATTGCGAGATCGTTTGCCCGTGCGCTTGCAAGTGCAGTTGCATAAAATTTTATGGCATAACGCGGCAGGGCATTAAGCATGAAAAACGCAGTAGTTTTGTTATCAGGCGGCTTAGATTCCGCAACCGTGTTAGCGATGGCGCAGCAGGAAGGGTTTGCTTGCTACGCGTTGAGCGTGGATTATGGACAGCGTCATCATGCTGAACTTGCTGCCGCGCAGCGCGTAGCACAAACACAAGGTGCCCAAGAGCTGCGCGTCATACATATAGATTTAACAGGTTTCGGTGGCTCCTCCTTAACCGATAACGCTATCGCCATTCCCGAACTGCCTAGCGCGGGCATTCCTTCTACTTACGTTCCAGCGCGCAACACTATTATGTTGTCGCTGGCATTAGCGTGGGCGGAGGTGCTACAAGCACAGGATATTTTTGTTGGTATCAATGCAGTTGATTATTCTGGTTACCCAGATTGCCGCCCTGACTACATCAATGCTTTTGAGCACATGGCAAATCTCGCGACTAAGGCGGCCATTGAAGGTCGTCCGTTGACCATTCATTCACCGCTCTTATATATGAGCAAGGCGCAAATCATTGCGGCAGGAACGCAACTCGGCGTGGATTACGCGCAGACGGTCTCTTGTTATCAAGCTGATGAGCGTGGCTACGCGTGCGGCGTATGCGATTCATGTCGTTTGCGCCGAGCTGGTTTTATCTCTGCGAATATCATAGATCCTACTAGGTACCGCGTAACCACAAGCTAATTGCCATAGGTGTAATTGGTAATAACGGTAGCGTAGTAATTTTATTTTTGAAATAAATTAGAAATAGTTTGACAGTGATGCGCACTATCAATATAGTGCGCAGCGTCATCTGACGCGGGGTGGAGCAGCTCGGTAGCTCGTCGGGCTCATAACCCGAAGGTCATAGGTTCAAATCCTGTCCCCGCAACCCAGTTTAGTTTTAAGGCTTAGAAGATAGTTTTCTAGGTTGAGTAAAAGAAATGCAAAATACAGTTGACGGAAAATTTTAGCTCTGTAGAATGCGCACCTCTTCAAGGCACTAGACGCAACAAAC
>JAVHRN010000086.1:0-9288 GCA_036171695.1 Gallionella sp. | reverse complement strand
CCCAAACACCAAACCCGCTGGGCAGGATTCGATGACAAGATTTTGTCGCTGTACGCACGCGGTATGACGGTACGGGAAATCCAAGGTCATTTGGAAGAGATGTACGGCACAGAAGTCTCCCCAGTCTAATCTCGTCGGTAACCGATGCCGTCATCAACGAAGTCAAGATCTGGCAAAGCCGACCATTGGACGTGCTGTACCCCATCGTCTATATGGACTGTATCCACGTGAAGGTTCGTGATAGTGGCATGGTACGCACCAAGGCCGTGTATCTCGCCTTGGGCATCAACCTGTCTGGTGAGAAGGAGTTGCTAGGTATCTGGATCGCCCAGACCGAGGGTGCAAAATTTTGATGAAACAACTAGCCAATCCACTAAGGCCGCCAAAAACGGCGACCAAGTGGCTGGTTATGGATGCAAGTCGTCACCGAGCTGAAGAACCGTGGTGTGCAAGACATCTTTATCGCTTGCGTGGATGGGCTCAAGGGCTTCCCCGAAACGATTGAAGCGGTGTACCCCAAGACTGCGGTGCAGCTTTGTATCGTGCACATGGTGCGTTACAGCCTGAAGTACGTGGGTTGGAAGCAACGAAAAGAAGTCGCCGCTGATCTGCGTACCATCTACACCGCAGCCACAGCGGATGAAGCCGAAATCCGACTGAACGAGTTCGAAGAAACATGGGGCAAAGACTACGCCGCTATCGTCAAATCTTGGCGCAGTAATTGGATGCGCATCATCCCATTTTTTGACTATCCGCCTGAAATTCGTCGGGTGATTTACACCACGAATGCGATTGAATCGGTGAACATGAGTTTGAGGAAAGTCACCAAAAACAGAGGTTCGTTCCCGAACGATGAAGCTTTGCTGAAATTGTTCTACCTGGCATTGAACAACATCAGCAAGAAATGGACGATGCCAATCCGAGATTGGAAGGCTGCGCTAAATCGGTTTACTATCCAGTTTGAAGACAGGATGCCGCAGCAATAACGAAAACCCGTTTACACAAAATTCAGGACACCCTCACGCTAGCTTAAGTTCCTGAACTTTTGCGAGGCAAAGCATTTTCTATGCTAAGTAACCCTCAATAAAAAAGCCAACTGCATGTGCGGTTGGCTTTTTTTGTGGCTCGCGGCGCTCTTACTTATTCAGCTTGCGCCGCTTTCACTTCTGGCAAGCTAATTGAAATCGATGCGTGTTTTTTCGCATCCGCGATGTAGGCTTTGAACAACTCTTCGCCTAACAGTTGGCGTACTTGTTGTTCATAACGCTGTTGCTTAGTTACATCGTTATTTTCAACATTCTTCACACTATCCACACGCACGACCGTATAACCCGCTACGGTTTCACGTCCGACAAATTGCGGCAGTTTTGCCGCATTGGCTTGGAACACCAATCGGGTTACATCTGCATCTAAAGCATTGGCTTGGCGTGTCAAAGTTTGCGCAGCGGCAAACGTTAAATCACTGTTGCCGTCTTTTTGCAACTGAGCTAAAGCGGCTGCGCCTTGTTTAGCCGCCAAAGCAATCGCTTGTTCACGCGCTAGTTTTTGCTCGATGGCGACCTGCACTTCGCTCAACGGCCGCACTGTGGCTGCTTTATATTCTTTAATACGGGCGGCAATTAAGGTTGAAGCGTCAATTTCAATTGCGGCGGTGTTGCGTTTATTTTTTACGACATCGTCGCTAAAAATCGCTTGCAACAGCTTGGGATTGAAAGGTTGCGCGTTAGACATACCTTTCGTTAGCCAATCACTTTGTTCGATTTTGGCAGCCGCTAATTGTGCCCCAGCTTGCAAGCTGTCGCTTTGTTCATAAACAGTATTACTAAATTTTTCAGCTAACTCAGCAAACTTTTCGCTGGCTTTTTGTTGGCGTAATTTATTTGCAATGGTTTCGCGCGCTTCGTCAAAAGGCAACACGCGCGCGGCTTTAACCGCTGTTAATTTAATAATGTGATAACCAAAATCCGATTTCACTAAACCACTCACCTCACCCACTTTCAGCGCGAAAGCCGCATCTGAAAAAGGCTTAACCATCATGCCCGCACTGAAAAATCCCAAATCACCACCATTAGCCGCCGAGCCAGGATCTTGTGAGAACTGCTTAGCTAATTCAGCAAATTTTTTCGTTGCGGCATTAACTTGCGCTAATACTTGCTCGGCTTTCACTTTTGCCGCATTTTGTGCGTTTTGCGGCGCAGTGGCAGCCACGTTAATCAAAATATGCGCGGCTTGGCGTTGCTCTTGGCTACTAAATTCAGCCTGATGATCTTTGTAATACTGGGCAATCTCTGCGCTCTCGACATTGCTGTTCGCCAGTAAATTTGCCACAGAAAATTTCACGAACTCGACACGGGCTTGTTCAGGCACAGCAAATTCTTTTTGATTCAAATCGTAGTACTGCTTAATCGCAGCGGCATCCACTTTGACTTTTGCCATCAAAGTTTGAAAAGGAATCGTAGCGACACTAACCACGCGTTGTTGCTCATTCAAACGCAGCACTTTGGCGATGCTGTAAGCAGGAGCGTAGGCATTCGGCATAAAAATTTCATTGATTTGTTGCGAGACTAATTCATCGCGCACGCGTTTTTCATACATCAAGGGTGACAAATTATTGTTACTTAAGACGCTGGCGTAACGCTTGGCATCAAATTTACCGTTATCTTGAAAGGCTTCCACGCTACCAATCACTTGCGCGATTTGTGCATCAGAAACGGTCAAGCCTGATTTATTTGCCGCATCAATCAATATGCGTTGCGCGACTAAGTTGTCCAACACCGCACGTTTCATTTCAGGGGTATCGAACATCGCCGCATCAAAATTTTGTCCCAAGCGTTGTTGTAATTGGGCTTGCTGCTGACGCACACTGCGCTCTAATTCTTGCGCTGAAATTTTCGTGCCGTTCACTGTGGCGGGCGCATCTACATTGGAAGATTTTTGATAGGAGTTCACCCCGACTAATCCCAGCGATGCGGTAATTAAACCCAATACGATATATACGATGTATTTTTTCTCTTGCACGAAGTCAAACATAGCTTGGTACCTTGGTAAATTTAGATGCTACAGACATAAAAAAACGAACTTAACGTTCGCCTTAAATTAGCGGATTGCACGGCACTCAAGCCCGTCCAAAAACGAGCGGCATTATAACCAATGCCTTAATAGTTGCAGAGTTTTTTAATCAGTTTTTCAGTCCACACACAATGTGTTAGCAGTCATCTTTCAGTGCTTATTAAAGCTAACAACTAAAATTTAATTCAAATATCACTGGCTATTATTAAAAATAGTCGTATAGTGCGCGCCTTGCCGCATCATGTGCGGCATTTAGTTCATCGTTATCTGACCTATCTCTCGCGCAACTTTCATCTAATGAAATTGTGCCTGTCTATAGAAACTCACACATCCAGCCTCATGGGATACACGGGTTTTCCGGTTAGCAACGATGTTTTTTGCGCCGGTTAATCGTCTGCCCACTGAGTTGAGCAGTTTTACTACCTGCGCTTACCTTAGAAATCATGATTTTGCCAGTTAAGCTGGGTTGATAAAACTCGACCTTAAAGTTTTGCTGTGCTCATAACATTGTGGTTTCCGAAATCTAAAGGAAGCAAAAAATGTCTTTTGAAAATCTACAGTTACACCCTTCAATTCTTAAATCTATCGCTGAAACTGGCTATACCAAACCAACTCAAATTCAAGCTGAAGCGATTCCTTTGGTTTTGGCTGGCGAAGATTTGATGGCGTCATCACAAACAGGTAGCGGTAAAACAGCGGCATTTATTTTGCCTGCGTTACAACGCTTATCGACTCCGTCAACTGTTGCTGGCAGCAAAGGTCCGCGCGTTTTGGTATTGACTCCAACCCGTGAATTGGCGCAACAAGTATGCGATGCCGCCACTAAGTACGGCAAAGACATGCGTTTTAAAATCATCAGCATTTTGGGCGGTATGCCTTACCCAGTACAAAACCGCATGTTGGCAGGTCAAGTGGACATTTTGGTGGCAACACCAGGTCGCTTGATTGACCATTTGGAACGCGGTCGTATCGACTTTTCACGTTTGGAAATGTTGATTTTGGATGAAGCGGATCGCATGTTGGACATGGGTTTCGTGGACGACGTAGAGCGCATCGCTGCGGCAACACCTGCAACGCGCCAAACTTTGCTGTTCTCGGCAACTTTGGACGGTGTAGTCGGCAACTTGGCTTCACGTTTGTTAAAATCACCTAAACGTTTGACGATTTCTGCGGCTAAAGCAAAACACGAAAACATCGAACAACGCATGATGTTCGCCGACGATGTGGCACATAAGAACAAATTGCTGAACCATTTGTTGACCGACAGCGAAGTCAATCAAGCAGTGGTATTTACTGCAACTAAACGCGATGCCGACACGATTGCCGATCAACTCGCTGCACAAGGTCACTCCGTGGCAGCGTTGCATGGCGATATGAATCAACGTGAACGTACGCGCACTTTGACCAACTTGCGCAGCGGCAACGTGCGTATTTTGGTAGCGACTGATGTGGCAGCGCGCGGCATTGACGTACGCGGCATTACTCACGTGATTAACTTCGACTTGCCTAAATTTGCTGAAGATTATGTGCATCGTATTGGCCGTACCGGTCGCGGTGGTTCAAGCGGTATTGCGATTTCATTCGCGTCTAACCGTGATGCCTCGTTGCTGAAAAGCATTGAGCGTTACACCGAACAAACCATCAAAATGCATACCATTGAAGGCTTAGAACCTAAATTCAAGATGCGTACAGGTTCACCTTCGTCCGATCGTAACGGTCCACGTCGTAGTTCTGGCGGTGGTTTCGGTGGCGGTAACGGTGGCAATCGTGGCGGCTTTGGTGGCAGCGATCGCGCTGGTAATAGTGGCGGCTTCGGCGGCAACCGTGGCGGCAATGCAGGTGGTTTTGGCGGCGGCAATCGTAGCGCAGGCGGCTTTGGCGGCAATCGTGATGCAGCTCCTCGTGCTAATACAGGCGGTTTCGGTAGCGGCAACAATGCGGGTTTCCATCATTCCGCTCCTGATAGCCGTCATAGCGCAGCCCCACGTCGTGAAGGTTTCGGCGGGCAAGGGTTTGGTGGTCAAACACAAAATCGTGGCGAAGGCCGCAGCTTTGGCAACAATGAAAATCGCGGTGGTTTTGGTGCACAGAACCGTGGCGGCAATGCTGGCAACAGCGCGCCACGTGGCGACCGTCAAGGCTTTGGTGGTGATCGCCCTAGCTTTGGTGGCAACCGTGGCAACTCAAGTTCAGGCAACAAAGGTGGCTTTGGTGGCAATCGTTAATTTTTAACGGTCAACACTAGCTCAATAAAAAAGCACGCTTCGGCGTGCTTTTTTTCGTCTTAAATATAAAAACCTTGTCTCACATGGGTGTCTCAAAAAATTCAAATATCTACCCGCTAAGGGCATCGCCACCAAGCTACGCACCCTGCGCTGCAAGATTGGTGCGAGAAGTGAGGCTAAACCGCAATGCCGCAAGGGCATTCCCACGCAACGACGGAGCTAAAGCTCCTGTTGCTGAGTGAAGGGTCTTCCCCATGAAACATAGTCGCATTCGCTCCTTGTTTCGTGTGAAGGCGCGAACAAAAAATTACGACGACGCACTTGTCCTCAGGTGGTTTAGCTGGGGATAGATGACTATGTAAGGAGTAATTTTTTGCTTGCCATCAGGAGCTGTAGCTGGGGGTGAGTAACGACGCATCGCAATGAGATTTGGATTGTTAGAGATACCCATAACGCCTAAGCGTGAATTTTGCCTGACCACAAACTCGCCGAAACAATTAACGCCGCGCCTATCCAGTCTTGCAAGCTCATCGCCTCCCCTACCAAAATGTATGACGAGGCTGCTGCAATCACCAGTTCAAACAAAAATAGCAACATAGATTGATTAGCGGGCAAGTGCGTCACGCCGTATTGCACCGCGTACGCCACCGCTGCCAACACACCACCTAAAATCAGCAGCACGGCAAAGTTCGCAATACTTAATCGCGCCAACTGTTGCGCAACGCCGCCCTGCCAAATAATCAGCGGCAAGGTCAACGCCACCGTACCGAGTGCCACGCTAAAAGTTTTCGCTTTTAAGCTAATGTGCTGAGCGCGCCGCGACACCACGTTGGATAAAGCAAAGCAAAATCCCGCTGCCAGAGCGATAAATTCCGAGACATTTTGCGGCAAAGGCAAGCCGTGTTGCGGATTCCATAACATCACCACCGCCCCGCCGACCGACAACACGATGACCAGATAACCATAGCGATTCAGCGATTCTTTAAGCAAGCTGGCGGACAACAAAATTGTCCATAACGGCGCGAGATAAAACAGCAACAACACGCGCATCACATCGCCTTTTAACATCGCCAACACATAGCCAAAATTGGCCGCACCAGTACTTAAAATCAGCAATGCCAACCAAGCCATTAAGCTGGCATTTTGCATCGCCGTAAATTCACGCCACACACGCGGCAACCACACCAAACTAATTAGCAACGCGATGCCGAACACCAGCAACGTCGCCAGCGCGCCCGATACGCCCGCGTCTTGCAGCACGCGGAACGGATACCAGATCAGCCCCCATACCAATGCGCCGCTGAGCACGCCTGCAATCGGCATGAGATTTTTAGTTGTTTGCATGGTGCTGACCTTTATAATGCGTGCCTTTTGCGCACTGCTAGACTTTGAAAAATGAATCCTGATTTAGAAAAACTACAGCCCTACCCGTTTCAAAAACTCGCCGCACTATTTGCGGCGGTAACACCCAATCCAAATTTACGGGCGATTAGTTTATCCATCGGTGAACCCAAACATGCTACGCCGCAATTTATCAAAGACGCGCTGATACAAGGCTTAGACGGGCTGGCGAATTATCCCACAACCGCAGGTTCGGACGCGGTGCGTAGCAGCATGGCGAGCTGGATTGGCAAGCGTTACGGCATTCCGACGCTGGATGCGAAGACGCAAGTGTTACCAGTAAATGGCAGCCGCGAAGCGTTGTTTTCATTTGCGCAAAGTGTGATTGACCGCACGAAAAATGTACCCTCACCTCAATCCTCTCCCGCTTGCGGGGGAGGAGGTGAACGAGAAAAACATTTTTTAACTCCCGCTGTTGTTTGTCCCAATCCGTTTTATCAAATCTACGAAGGGGCTGCATTTTTAGCGGGTGCTACGCCGTACTTTTTGAACACCTTGCCCGAAGATCATTTCAAATTAAATTTTGCGCAACTATCCGATGATGTTTGGCAACGCACGCAACTCATTTATGTTTGTTCACCGGGCAACCCTAGCGGTAGCGTGATGGATTTATCCGAATGGAAAACACTGTTTGAGCTATCCGACCGTTATGGCTTTGTCATCGCGTCAGACGAGTGTTATTCAGAAATTTATTTTGGTAATGACCAACCATTAGGCGCGCTGCAAGCGGCGCAACAACTAGGGCGCAGCGATTATAAAAATCTGGTGATGTTCTCCAGCTTATCTAAGCGTTCCAACGTTCCAGGGATGCGCTCTGGCTTTGTCGCGGGCGATGCTCGTATCATCGCCAAATTCACGCTGTATCGCACTTACCACGGCTCGGCGATGAATCCCGCCATCCAAACGGCGACTATCGCGGCGTGGAATGATGAAAATCACGTCATCGAAAATCGCCGCTTGTATGCGGAAAAATTTGCCCAAGTGGTAGCGATACTCAAGCCCGTGTTGCCTGTAGCGATGCCCGATGCGGGCTTTTATTTATGGATACGCACACCAATTAGCGACACTGATTTTGCGCAGCAACTTTATCGCGATTATCACGTTACCGTATTGCCTGGCAGCTACTTAGCGCGTGCAGCGCAAGGCGTGAATCCCGGTGAAAATTTTGTGCGTTTAGCACTGGTGGCGAGTACCGCCGAGACCATAGAAGCGGCGCAGCGCATCGCGGATTTTATCGCTCAGCTAAGCTAGTACCGAGCCATTCATAAATTATCGCTTATTTGCTATTTCCTATCAGATTTGATGAACATGAATGCACTAACCGTATTGCTATTCTCATCGCTACTATTTTTATTCGTTTTTATTCGGAAATTTTGGCGTAGTAGGGATATTTTGAGCAGCGGTGGCGTTGCGCTTGGCTTCTGGATTGCATCAATGGTTGGCGGTGGTTATATGTCTAGCTATATCAATTCCCCTGATCGCGTAAAAGAGAAAATTGAATTTTCACTACGCGATAACCCAGCCTACCAAGCCTTTAAGAAAACTGACTTACCAACGTATGAAGTCATGCTGAGTGTTTTGACGGCTCAAGCTATCGACCAGAAAATTTCAATTGAGTCGCCCCGATGGCACAAGTATGTTCAGTATGAGCTGTCCAGACAGATGGACTCTTATTGGAATCAGGCGGACACCCAAGCGATATTTGAATATGTCGATGTGCTACTCGCTAAGCTGCGCATATTGCAAGAACAGGACAGCACTGTTTGTTATGCCTATCTTTATGATGCTGAAAAGAGAGGTGGCGGAATAGGTAGCCGCTATTTTTCGAAAACGCTCATGAATTCAGAAGCCCAAGCAATCGCAGCAGTTATTTATTCGGCGAAACAATCAGGGCAAACTAAACTCATTCCCGACCGAAATGCTGAGTTAAGAATATTCCTCCCAATTATGAACAAACTGGACATCGAATTTGGCGAGGATGCGCAAATGCTTAGAACCCCTTATGCGAAAGAAGTGAATCCAGACCGCATGTGTCATATAACGACAAGACTATTAGAGCTTACGCGTGACTTACCCGAAGCAGATAGTAGTGCTGCATTCAGTTTGATGCTCGCCCAACCTATGAGATACAGCCTTTTCCCCTTTCCTTATCTCAAACTATAAAGGTTCGTTGTCATGCGCAAAATTTTGCAAATTGTCGTGCTAGCCGCTTTATTTCACTCGCCCATAACTCAAGCGCAAATGTATAAATGCACGGGTGCAGATGGAAAAAACAGCTACCAAGATGCCCCATGT
Organism: Gallionella sp.; assembly: GCA_036171695.1. Taxonomy (GTDB): domain Bacteria; phylum Pseudomonadota; class Gammaproteobacteria; order Burkholderiales; family Gallionellaceae; genus Gallionella. The sequence goes on along the minus strand of JAVHRN010000086.1, from coordinate 298 downwards.
GCCGTTGCCCAAGGGGATCAAACAACAATGAATATACCGCTCAGCCCATTTGAAAGAGACCCCATTGCCGCTGCCATTACGGTGGTAAACACGGGTTACGCACTCACTCGTTTGGGTACCTTGTGTGCAGCGCGCTCACCCGCTACGCAAGCAGGGCTGCAAAAGGCTATGGCTGATTGGATGTTACGGCATGACGCGCTTTTATCTAAAAGTGGCTTGATTCTGCGCAGTAAATTGTCGCAGCAGTATAGTGGACCCCAGTTTTCAGACAGTGAATTAAGATGGTAGCCTGCTGTAA
>JAVHRN010000085.1:0-9527 GCA_036171695.1 Gallionella sp. | reverse complement strand
ATCAGAAGAAAAAACGCAACAAGCACCAATAAGCAAGGTAAAAACAGAAGGAAAAACAAAGGCAAAACCGGGGCAGCGCTGTCCAGCTGCAAATGAAGTCGAGTGTACAGCTTAAACTCAGGACATAACTGTCTTGACTACGGGGTCCACTTTAGTTATTAATCGTCTTCATAACGTTAATTTACCAAATCGAAGCGGTGGCTACCAGCCTTAGGATTTACAGCAGTTTACGGACTTAATCCAAAACATTGGTGTTCATTTTTTTTTTGGCTTGCCTCATTTTCGTGTATGATGCCCGCCTCATTGAACGGACTTATCTTGCGGCTCGATGTCGAGTGAAGCTTTTGAATCGCGTCAGTGAGGGGCATATTGTATATCTAAAGGCTATGTCACACTTAACTGTTGAAATAGCTTCCCGACAGGCATAAAGTCTGATTGTGGAGGTGCATCATGAAAACGAGCGAATTCAGAAGTTGGATGGAAGCGTTAAATCTTATGAGCCGTGGTCAGCGAGATATACTTCGAGCTCAGTTGCAAGGAAAGGAAATGGGCGATGAAGGGGCGAAGCTGATCGAGCGAAGCCTGACTGCTGAGCCTGCTTGTCCGCATTGCGCCAGTACAGAGCTGCATCGCTGGGGTACGAGTTGCGGTTTGCAACGTTATCGCTGCCGTAGTTGCCGTCGCACCTTCAATGCGCTGACCAGTACGCCTTTGGCGAGATTACGCCACAAAGACAAGTGGCTCAATTATGAGCAGACGATGGTTCAGGGGTTAAGTCTACGCCAGGCAGCGACTGGTTGCGGCATCTCCAAAAACACCAGTTTTAAGTGGCGACACCGTTTTTGTGCGCACCGGTAACGCAGCAACCTGTTCAAATGAGCGGTATTGTCGAAGCAGATGAAACGTTCTTTCTCGAATCCTTCAAAGGGCAGCGCCACTTGCCCAGAATCGCCCGTAAACGGGGCGGGAAGGCGATAAAGAGAGGCACGTCTACCGAGCAAACACCGGTGCTGGTGGTGCGTGACCGTCATGGCGAAGCTGCTGATTTTGTTTTGCCGGGGGTGAGTGCGGAGCAAATTGAGCCAATACTCAAGCCCTTATTTTGAATAAAGACGTGATGCTCTGTACCGATGGCGCAGCCGCTTACAAGGTCATTGCCAAACATGGGGGTGTTGTTCATCGCCCGGTGAATGTTGCCGCAGGGCAAAGAGTGATCGGCGGGATTTATCACATTCAAAACGTCAATGCTTATGACAGCCGTCTCAAACAGTGGATGGTGAGATTTCATGGCATCGCAACACGGTATCTTGAAAGCTATTTGGGTTGGCATCGCCTGCTCGACCATCTCGGTCAGCATGCCACGCCAGTCGCCTGTTTTATTGCGGCTATTGGAAAAGAAAGACGTTTTCAACAGTTAAGTGTGACATAGCCTATCTAAAGATACAGAGCGCGTGGGTGGCAAAGTGGTTAATGTGATGGAGATAATGCAACGGTAGTGCTCGCATGATGACAGAATGATAGGGGGGGGTATGAGTAGTAGCGCACGGACGTCAATTAACATCACGCTTTCTGTTTGGAAGGCGCTGTTTCTGCGTGAGGCTGTTAGTCGCATCTCAGCCGGGCGTGCAGCGTGGTTATGGCTAGTGGTTGAACCGTTGATTAATATTGTTTTCTTATTGTTCATTTTTACCGGCTTTCGCATGCGTACAGTAGGCGGGATCAATACCGTTGTCTGGCTGATGGTCGGCATCATCGCTTTTCTTATGTTCAGGCGTACCGGGACACAGACGCAAAATGCGTTGGATGCTAATCGGGGACTGTTTACCTATCGCCAGGTCAAGCCCATTGATGCCATATTGATGCGAGCTGTTCTTGAGGGGTTTCTCAATCTCATGATTACCCTTGCTTTGTTTGGATCGGCTGCCTTATTTGATATTGATGTCGTTCCTGATGATCCTTTGTTGGTATTGGCAGCGTTCTTCGGCTTGTGGCTGATGGGCATGGGATTTGGATTGATCACTTCGGTGGTGGGTGATTTGATACCTGAGCTGGGTAAAATCAGCAACTTTGTAATGACACCCCTGTACTTTGCTTCAGGTGCGATGATTCCGCTGGCTGGTATAGAGCAGCCTTACCGTGATTGGTTAATGCTCAATCCGTTAGCGCACGGTCTGGAAGCGGCACGCCTCGGTTTTGCCTCGCATTACCATGCACCTTCCCAGCTAAGTATTCTCTATCTTTACGGCTTTGCTTTAGTGGTGATTTTTTTGGGATTAGCGCTTCATGTTCGTTATGCGACAAGATTGATCATGCAATGATAATTGTTGAGGATGTCTACAAACGGTATAGGACCGATCACGGTGCTGGGAAATGGGTTTTGGAGGGCGCTTCTTTTGTGATTCCTCCCAAACTCAGCGTTGGACTGGTCGGACAAAACGGTGCGGGGAAATCAACCTTGTTGAGGCTGATCGGTGGTGTTGATTTGCCTACCCGTGGGCGTATTGAGCGTAACTGCAGTGTGTCTTGGCCGATGGGGTTTGGTGGCGGGTTGCAGGCCTCGTTGACAGGACGGCAAAATACAAAATTTGTATGCCGTATCCATGGGTATGAGGATGATATTAAGAATCGTGTTGCTTTTGTCGAGGATTTCGCTGAGTTGGGTGATTCCTTTGACGAACCAGTTAAAACCTATTCCACGGGCATGCGGTCACGGCTGCAATTCGGACTATCGTTGGCATTTGATTTTGATGTTTATATCTCTGACGAAGTAACTGCGGCTGGTGATGTGGCCTTCAGGGACAAGGCCGCTGCCGCCTTTAAGGAGCTGGCCAATCATGCAAGTATCATTATGGTTTCCCATGGCGAGGGGACACTTAGGCAGTTTTGTACAGCAGGGATATGGCTTCATGAAGGCCGGGTACGCTGGTTTGACGATATCAACGATGCGCTGAGAGAATACAAAAAGAGTCAGTTAAATAATAAAATTGCAGATTTGCTGGTCCGGCAGACATTGCCGGAAAATCAAGAGCGCATCGCCACAGAATTAGAAACAATACAGCAGCGGCTAAGAGCAATTCTTCTTTTGGAAGAGGGCATCCGGGGGGACCCTGCAACCGTTGATCATGAAGAAGGACTTCGTATTTACATGGAAGCGAATCAACAGGGAATGCAGCTTGTTGGTCTGGGGCAAATGGCTCAGCTTGGACATAAATTAAAACCGGGTGCGATACCGATATTAAATAAATTTTATCCGGCCCCTCACAATAAGTACCTGGGACTTTACGATTTGAAGAGTCAGTGCGTTAAAGTGGAGAGTCTCAATTGAAAGATCGCATCTTGTTGAACAGGAATTTTCAAATTATTTTTCAATTGAAAGTCTGGATTCAGGAGTGGCTGATTCCAACGTTGTTACGCCGCCGGATTTTCTGGGCGGCCTTCATGGCATCATTGCTGGCAGTATTTTATTGGGGGATGATTGCTTCGGACAAATATGTCTCGGAAGCTCACATCATCATCCAAGAAACGAATCTGTCTGGCGGAAGTGGTGTTGATTTTGGGATGCTCCTGGGTGGTGGTGGTGGTGGTCGTACTGATCAGTTGTTGTTGCGAGATTATTTGTATTCAGTTGACATGCTAAAAATGCTCGATAGCAAGCTCGATTTGCGCGCTCACTATAGTGACTGGCATCGTGATCCGATTTCCCGCATGTGGTTTAAAGATACGCCGTTTGAGAAATTTTATAGTCACCATCTCTCGCAAGTAAGCGTGGAGTATGACGATTACGCGGGGGTTTTGATCATAAAATCGGAGGCTTACGATCCTGCCACGGCACATGCAATTACGAAGATGATGTTGGAGGAAGGTGAACGCCACATGAATGATATGGCTCATCACCTTGCGCAAGATCAGGTTGCTTTCCTTGAAAAGGATGTTCAAGAGGTGAATGTGCGTGTTATTCAGGCGCGCAAGGCACTGCTGGACTTCCAAAATAAAAAAGGCATGGTTTCGCCTCAGGGGACTGCAGAAAATATCGCTGCCATTATTAATCGCCTAGAAGAGCAACTATCCGAGTTACAAACGCGTCGCATTGCTTTGTTGGGGTATTTGATGCCGAATAGTCCAAACATTGTTGAGATCAATCAACAGATGGACGCAGTTGAAAAACAAATTAAGGTAGAGCAAGCAAAGCTAATCTCTCCCCGTGAAAAAGTTTTGAACAGCACGGTGGAGGAGTACCAGCGCTTGCAAGCTAATGCCGATTTCACCCAGGAAGTCTATAAAACGGCGTTAGCTGCATTGGAAAAGGGGCGTGTTGAATCTGCACGCACCCTAAAAAAAATCACGCTACTGCAAGCACCCACAAAGCCAGAATATCCGCTTGAGCCACGTCGAATTTACAATTCAGTAGTGTTCATTTTAATTACTCTGATGCTGGCTGGTATTGTCCATTTGCTGGCTGCAATCATCCGAGATCACAAGGATTGACCCATGAGACAACAGCCACTAACCACCTGTCAGTATCATTCACAATTGACAAGAGAATTTCCCATTCAGCCTTGGTGGAAGTTACTGCAATTTATTTCACAAGGACTTATCCTGCACACGGGATTTCTCGTGTTGTTGGCTATTTCTATAGACGCACAGGCTGCATCGCCATTCAGCCTAGATCAGACACTTAGTTTGCAATCTGAGCCAAATCTGTCATCTACAACAGCGCAAAATGTTCCTGTGTCCCCTACGCCGCCAGCGCCAGTCATCCTGCCGCAATCTGTATCTGCTGCCGATCAGCAGGCCAATCTGAAAAGTGATGTTTTTGGTGCGCAGCTATTTACGGGCAACTTCGCTAAGCAGGGTGCAACCCAATTCAGCCCGGATTATGCGATTTCGATTGGAGACAATATACAGGTACGCTTTTGGGGAGCATTTGAGTTTGATGCTGTACTGACGGTCGATCCGCAAGGTAATCTTTTTCTACCGCATATCGGCCCTGTGTCTGTGATCGGTGTGCGTAATCAAAACCTGCAGCGCGCTTTGGAAGCATCGGTGGGGAAGGTATTCCGTTCCAATGTGAATAGCTATGCCAGCCTTGCTGCGGCACAGCCGGTGCGTGTCTATGTGAGCGGCTTCGTCAATCGTCCCGGACTGTACTCGGGAACCAGTATGGATAGTTTGCTGCATTATCTGGATATGGCGGGGGGGATTGATCCGGAGCGGGGATCATTCCTCAGCGTTCAAGTCAAGCGTGGCAACCAGACCAGAGCCAGTGTCAGTCTCTACGAGTTTCTGTTGGAAGGGCGCATGCCACTTATTCAATTGGCGGATGGGGATGTAATCTTTGTATCACCCCGGAAAAACACACTCAAAGTGACGGGGCTGGCTGAAAATGCAAAGCGTTTTGAATTTGATAACAATGTGCGAACGGTCGCTGATCTTATAAAAATTGCCAAACCAAGCGCCTTGGCTACGCATGTTCGTATCGTGCGCAATACGGGGACGGTCAGGAATACTGAATATTACCCACTTGCCGAAGCTGACAAGATATCACTGCAGAGTGGGGATGAGCTGGAATTCACGGCAGACAAGCGGAATGGAACCATCACCGTTCGGGTGGAAGGTGAGCATGATGGGGTGCAGGAATATGTGTTACCCGATGGTGTCAGGCTTGGGGATGTAGTAAATAAAATTCATTTTACCGAGCACTCCGATGTGGCAAGCTTGCAGCTTTTCAGGCAGAGCGTGAAAGACCGGCAAAGGGAGATGCTGCGATCATCACTTAGAAGTCTTGAGGCTTCTGCACTAACGGTCCGTTCGGGCACCAGTGAGGAGGCACGTTTACGCAAAGATGAAGCAGATATGGTATTACAGTGGGTCGAGCGAGCCAAGAAAATCGAACCCTCTGGACAGGTTCTCATTGCACAGTCCGCAAACAGAGACGATTTGTTGCTCGAAAATGGTGATGTGTTACGCATTCCTTCTAAAGACGGGTTGGTGCTAGTGAGCGGAGAAGTGCTGTTCCCCAATACCATCGCATTCGAAAATTCATTGCGCATGAACGGTTACATCAAGCAGGCAGGGGGTTATACACAAAGTGCAGATGTGACTCGTATCGTTATCGCGCATCGAGATGGAAGTTTTGTTGATGCTGGTGAAGGCGGCGGGGGGGAGGCGATACGCCCCGGCGACGAGATACTGGTGCTGCCGAAGATCGAAACAAAATCTAGGCAATTCTGGAAAGAGATGACTCAAATCATCTATCAAATCATAGTGAGCGCAAGAATTGCGTCCAGGTTATAAATAGCTTAAGTACGAAAAGTTGAGCATGAATATTATTGAAACGGAATTGTCTGGCGTGTTAATTATTGAACCAAAGATATTCGGAGATCAGCGCGGATATTTTTTGGAGACATGGAATCAGCGTGCGTATGCAGCGGCAGGTATCAAGGAGTCATTTATGCAGGACAACCTTTCTTTTTCCAAGAAAGGCATCTTGCGCGGTTTGCATTTTCAGAAGCCCAACACTCAGGGTAAGTTGATTCATGTGCTGCAAGGCGAAGTCTTCGATGTGATTGTTGATATTCGTGTGGGTTCACCGACATTCGGCAAGGCGATCAACGTCACGTTGACTGCCGAAAATAAACGTCAGGTCTATATTCCGGCAGGCTTTGCACACGGATTTTGCGTCACTTCAGATACCGCTCTTTTTGCCTACAAGTGCACCGACAAATATAATCCGCAGGCTGAAGCCAGCGTACTTTGGAACGACCCGGATTTGAATATTCCATGGCCGATCAGCAATCCGGAACTGTCGGTCAAGGATCAAAACGGCATGCGTTTGGCAGATTTTCCTGAGGACCGTTTACCTCGTTACGAAGGATGAGTGTTGAGTAGTAAGTAGTGAGTAGGAGGCGGTATTCGCCGCACATCAGGAGTTAAATAATAGGAAGCAGCATGAACAACTCGAAGCGTGGAAATTTGCAATGCAAGCTGTAGTATCAATACCAAGTAACCTCGCCGAGGGCGCGATCCGAAACGGAGCAAAGGAATATTTCCACTTTATTAGCATCGCACGCGAATCACTTGCGGAATTGGATACACAGATGCAACTTGCAGTGATGCTTGGCTTTACGGTTGCAGATCATGTGGCTTTCGAACTTGCTGATCGCACAGGGAAATTGTTGACTGGGCTACACAAAAAATGGATCACTCAATGAACCGCTCCCCACTCCCCACTTCCTGCTCGCCACTAACCAGGAAGGGCATCATCCTTGCGGGGGGCTCCGGCACGCGGTTGCATCCCGTTACCCTAGCCGTATCCAAGCAACTGCTGCCTGTGTACGACAAGCCTATGATCTACTACCCGGTCAGTACCTTGATGCTGGCGGGGATACGCGACATTCTGATCATCTCCACCCCGCAAGATACGCCACGCTTTCAGCAGTTGCTGGGCGACGGCAGTGCGTGGGGGCTGAATCTGCAGTATGCCGTACAAGCAACGCCGGATGGTCTGGCGCAGGCGTTTATCATCGGTCGTGAATTCATTGGTAAGCATCCGTCTGCACTGGTATTGGGCGACAACATTTTTTACGGTCACTCACTACAAGAGCAACTGAATAGCGCGTCACGACGTACCGAAGGCGCGTCTGTATTCGCTTACCATGTGTGCGACCCGGAGCGTTATGGTGTGGTAGAGTTTGATGCAAACGGACGGGCCATTTCGCTAGAGGAAAAACCTCTAAAACCAAAATCCAACTATGCCGTTACCGGTCTCTATTTTTACGACAATGCTATTCTGGATATTGCGGCTGAACTCCAACCATCGCCACGGGGCGAACTGGAAATCACTGACGCAAACAGGATATACATGCAGCGCGGTAAATTGTCCGTTGAAATCATGGGGCGCGGCTATGCCTGGCTGGATACAGGGACGCATGAGTCGTTGCTCGAAGCCAGTCAATTCATTCAGACTATTGAGCATCGTCAGGGTTTAAAGATCGCCTGCCCTGAAGAGATCGCCTATCGGCAAGGGTTCATCGACGCGGCGCAACTGGAAAAGCTTGCGGTACCATTGATAAAGAGTGGCTATGGAAATTACTTGATGCAGGTGCTAGAGTAAGCGCAGATAAATCGATATTGAATCCATGTGATGAAAAATTACACTTATTAGGCAGATATCTTTTGGGGTATATTTAATGTTGAATCAGAGAAACGCTCGGCAACTTGACCCTGCCAAGTGTTATTGTGTCGCCCCTTCCAGCGTAAGAGAATCGTGAGAAAACGTATGTCACTATACAATTCATCCAACCAAATGATGATTTATCCCGGAGAAACGGTGAGCAATATGGTCAAGCCACTAGCGCTCCGCTCAATGTTTTGGCGCCCGTCCTATCTGGAAGCCTCTGCGTGTAATGAGTACATACCGTTTGCATTCTGGATCATCGAAGCGACTCAGCCGAAACTGTTTGTGGACTTGGGGGACGATAGCGGCGCGTCCTACTTTGCCTATTGCCAGGCAATAGACAAGCTGGGTTTGGATACGCGGAGCTATGCTGCAAACTCGTGGCAAGAGCGCACTGCGGAAGCTGGAGCGAACTTTGGGTTCGACAAGATCAACGCATACAACGAATCTCATTATGCGGACTTCTCTTTTCTGGTGTGTACACAGATGGATGAGGCGGTGAATGATTTCGCAGACGGAACAATAGATCTCCTGCATATCAACGGACTCAACATATCCGGTTTTTTCTTAAAGGATTTTGAGGCGTGGTTGCCAAAGCTGTCGGACCGGGCGATTGTGCTGCTTCATGGCACGAATGCGCGCGGAAAAAACTTTGGCTTGTTCAAGTTGTTCGAGCGACTGCAAACACGCTACCCCACATTTGAATTTTCATTTGGTCAGGGTTTGGGGGTGGTTGCAGTTGGGAACAATTATAACGACACTGTCCAATTGTTGCTGGATGCTAACAAGAATGACCGCGCAAAGCAGGCGATCCATGAAGTGTTTTCCCGTTTGGGTCGAGCATGTGTCGACATGCTGGCGCTCATCAAACAAAAGAAAAACATTCAAAGCCTCAACGATGCGCTGCTCAAACAGAATGGTCATTTGGAAGAAATTCGGCATGCCTTTGAGACGGCCAGTGTCGAATTAGACCGTCGAAATGAAGAATTGAATGGTACAAGAAATGCAATGACCATTCAGGTAGAGCAGCATGCCATTGAGCGTGGGCAGCTATCGGAAAGAATCACATTGTTGCAGGAAGTGCGCGCCGACTTAAAGAAGGAGGTGGAAAAGTGGCAGGCTCGTACGGATGCAACTATAGCCGACCTGCATCGACGCATTGAAGAGATGGCGAAGCTTGAGGAATCAAATAATCTGCATCGGCAACAGATCGAAACGGTTGCGCAACAACTGGAAGCACGTGAAATCGCAATTGAAACAGTTCAGGCAGAGCTTGAAGCAAGAAAGCAGGAGCTACTGCAATTGAGTGGTGCGAAGGAAGCCTTGACCCAAGAGGTCGTCGCCCATCAGC
>JAVHRN010000084.1:2621-9533 GCA_036171695.1 Gallionella sp. | reverse complement strand
ATCACCGGCATGGAGACACTCAAACTGCCGGTTGATGACCTGGTCGGATTCTAGGGAGACACTGATTTATTCGGTTTTGTCATTCCCGCGAAAGCGGGAATCCAGTTATATCAAGGTGCTGGATCTCCGTCCCACGCCTTCACGGGGACAGGCTCTACGCGGAGATGACGAATAAATCGGCATTTTCCTAGCAGCCTGTTTTCAAGCCGTAAGAACAAGGCGATGCCAGCGCGCTGGCTTGAATGGAAACGCGCGCTGCCACGCCAACTGGCATAGACCGAAGTACATAGGCAATTTGACCTATTGACCCGCCACCTGATAACCCATAACCTTTGCGGCGCTTGCCCCTTACCCGATATAAGCCTTAACTATATGATTAAAATGTGGTTTATTGTTTTGAAAGCACAACCTGTTGCAAGTTTTGTACTGCTATGGAAGTGCTAATTTATTCGATTTTGTCGTTCCCGCGCAGAGCCTGCCCCCGCGAAGGCGTGGGGCGGGAACCCAGTCAGATAAAGGCACTGGATACCGGCCTACGCCGGTATGACGAATAAATCAGCATATCCCTATCTTCATTTCTTTGACCCGAACCAGGAGGAACTATGGCTGATTTCTCATCTGCATTTTCCGCGACCATGAAAGCCGAGGGCGGGTATGTGAATGACCCGAAAGACCCTGGCGGCGAAACTTACAAAGGGGTGGCACGAAAATTCAATTCCAAATGGGATGGCTGGATTCTCGTAGACCTGGCGAAACGGGAACACAATTTCCCCGCCAACCTGGACGGCAATGTCCAGTTGCAGGAAAAGATCAAGACCTTTTACGAGACTAACTACTGGGACAAGGTGCGCGGCGATGACCTCGCCGACCAGCACGTTGCCGAATCCATCTTCGATTTCGCCGTCAACGCCGGTTCCGTTACCAGCGCCAAACTCGCACAGGCCGCCGTCAACGCCGAGCAGGACGGGGTCATCGGCCCTGCCACTCTGCAAAAAATCAACGCGGAAGACCCGCGCACTTTCCTTGCGATTTTCGCCCTGCACAAAATCAAGCGCTACGTGCGAATCTGCGACCAGCGACCAGACAGTAAAAAATTCTTCTATGGATGGGTTAAACGAACACTGGAGGTAGTTTAATCATGACTAAAAATAGCGCTACCAGCCGGTTAAGCGGCGGCATCAGCACCCTCGTCACCGTAAAGGATGACCCCGCCAACGGTTCAGACGAAGAAAAAAAGGAACTCGCCAACGAACTCGCCAGGGCGACCCTGCAACACGACGCGCAAATGGCAGCGCTCGGGTTGCAGGAAACGCAAGCCTATCTGGCCGATGTCGCCAGCGCGCGCGCGAATCAACAGCTCGTGCAGGAATCCGAACACGCAAGCTGGCTGGCGAAGAATGCCCAAGCTCTGCTCGCCTTCTGCGTGACCGGATCGGCATTCATCCTCTTCACCATCGTGATCGTGGGCAGCAGCAAAGGCTGGTTCGCCGACAACGAAAACAAGGACATCATCATCTACATCCTCGGCGCACTCACCACCGTCGCCACACAGGTCGTCTCCTACTATTTCGGCTCCAGTGCTGGCAGCGCGGACAAGAGCCGGGCGCTCAACGCAATAGTCAAGGCGAACAAACCCTGACTGTAATCTACTTCATAGCACTACAAACAGGGAGATTCGCAATAAGCAGCGGCCAACAGGAAGTCTTCGTCACACCACGATCATTTCAGAAGGCCAGACGCACCGTCTGAAACTGATTTTCCAGGGGAGAAAAAAATGCTCGTTAATTTTTCGGCGTTAGCGCCAACCGCAACAATCAGGCCTGACAGCCCCCGTTTTGACGGGATAGGTTTTTCAAAACGGCTGAATGCTCAGCGTATCCTGCTGACTTTCTCGGCACTGTGCATGACAGGCTGCACCTTTTTCAATCCGACAGTCGGGTTGTTGGCCCCGGATCAAACCCCGGCTCATGAACCGAAAAACATGCCGATACTGGCGGCCGTGGTTAAGACGACCAGCGAAAAAGTACAACTACTCGAGACTAGACGCAATTCCAGCCTGCAAACCAACCGGACACTGGGGGTGGCAACTTTCGGGTTGGGTCTGGCATCAGCAGGCTATGGTTTATACGGCAGCCATGCCCATGCGATGAAAAATCTCGCCCTGGCGGCCGGTGCCACCTATGTCGGCGCTTCACTGTTCACGCCACTCGGCCAGACCGAAATCTATCATGCCGGGATTCAGGCGCTGTCCTGCATCAACAACAAGGCCAGCCTCACCCTGACCCAGATTGACAGAGACATCGGAACGCTGAAGGCAAATGGAAATCAGCCGCTCACAGCTGAAACGCTGGGGTGCACACCAGAAGACCCGGACAAACTCGCCAGACAAAACAGCGCCTATGAAAAAGCCACCTGGTCTGCAAACTACGCCAAAGCGAACGACGCCAGCCTGGCTCAAACCGCCCGGAGTGCCAGCAATAATGTCCTGCAAGAGTTGGACAAACAACTCATCGGCCTGACGCCCAGCCCCGATGCCATATTGAACGCGGCCAGGACACTCCTGCCCTCGGGAGGAACCGGCCCGACAGCCAGTACATCTGCTCAAGCCGGTGTGGCTTTGTTACGTGCTCAGCCACTAGGTCAAAAAAGAACGAGTCTACCCAATATTCCGCATTGCACCGCTCTGGAAAACGCGCGTCTGGATGAACGCACGGCGAATTACCAGGCCATCAGCAACTCCCTGACAGCAGCCATGAACCATATGGATGACCTGTCCAGCGCCTGTGTGATGAGCGCAAGCAGCATCGCGCCGATCTCGCTCTCGCAGGAGGAAGTGACCGTCACCAAGGACATTAAATTCGTCAATGTCGTCATCAGCGGCGGGCGCGAACCCTATTTACTGACGAAGTCAGACACACCGGGCGTGATCGTCAACCTCATTCCACCCAGGACGATCAACATCATCACGGAAACAGAGTTCAAGCCAGGCGATCATAAAATCGAGATCAGGGATGGCTCGACGGTGACCACCCCGAAAATCCTGACTATCCATGCCAAGTAGAACATGTGTTGAACCCGGATACGCAATCAGGACGTCATACCGGCGCAGGCCGGTATCCAGCAATGTAAGGCGTCCTCGAAACGGAAAAAATCAGGGGGTTGACCCCGTTACGCGGGAATTTGTTAATCAACTGGATGCCGACTTACGCCGGAATAACAAAATTTTTTCAATATACTATTTGCGGTGGTATTTCCCGCTCAATCACCACAGGAGGCGTCATGGAAGGTCTGGCTAAATTCGAAGAAATTCATGTCATTTCGGACATCCATATGGGTGGCAAGCCTGGTTTTCAGATTTTGCGCGAGACGGCACGTCTGGCGAATTTCATCCGCCAACTTGCCTCGTTGCGCCCCGGTGACAGGCTCGCCCTGGTGCTCAATGGGGATGTGATCGATACGCTGGCCGAAAATATCAACGGCTATGTGGCGGTGGATGAGGCAGAGACGACACTCGAACGCATCATGGGCTATGAAGCTTTTACTCCCATATGGGATGCGCTGGCCGATTTCGTACATACCGACAAACGCACACTGGTGGTGGTCATCGGCAATCACGACATCGAGATCGCCTTCCCCGGCGTGCAGCGACTGATCACCGAACGGCTGAGCGGCGGCGACCTTGCTGCGAAATCGCGTATCGAGTTTTCTGCCGCAGGCGCCGGGTTTGCCTGCATGGTCGGCAATGCACGGGTGTTCTGCACCCACGGCAACGAGGTCGACCCCTGGAACTTCAATCGCTACGAGGACTTGTCGCGGGTGGCAAGACGGCTTAACGCCGGGTTGACGCTGAATCGCGACGAGTGGACACCCAATGCGGGCACACGCATGGTCAAGGATGTGATGAACGAGGTCAAGAAACATTACGCCTGGATAGACCTGCTGAAACCCGAGACCTCGGCCGCCATCGGCACCCTGCTCGCGCTCGACCCTGCGCAACTGGATAAGATCAACAAACTGCCGGCTATCCTCGGTGCAAAAGTAGTCGGCAGTCGTCAGCTTGATCAACGCCTGTCCGCCGACTCACTGCAACTTCCCGACGCGCCCGCCAGCATACCTCCCACCCTGGAATCCCTGCTCGGCCCCCACGTGCTGGCCAGCATGAGAACAACCGGGGCGACTCACGGCAGTGCTGACGATATGCTGCTGGCGCTGGAATCACGTCAAACTCCTGTCCGGAACCCTATCATGGGGGATGCGCCACTGGGCATCGGCGAGCTCGTCTGGGACCGGCTCACCGGCTGGCTGACCGGCGTCAGTCACGATGAGGCGTTGCGACACGCCCTGCAGGACTGGCTCAAAGGCGACAGCACCTTCGCCATCGACGACAAGGACGACACCTGCAAGGATGTCACGGCCAGACTGGGCACCGGCATTGATTTTGTCGTGACCGGCCACACCCATCTGGCGCGCGCCATCGACCTGGGTTCGGGGCGCTATTACTTCAACAGCGGCACGTGGATACGATTGATGCGTTTCACCGACGCGATGCTGGCCAGCGCGGAATCGTTCAAACCTGTCTATGACGCGCTGGTGAATGGTCACCTGTCCGCCATCGATGAGGCGAGATTCAACGGGGAACCGCTGGTGATGGATCAGACGACATCCGTTTCGATCAGTCAGGAAGCCGACAAGACCGTCGGACGCCTCAATCGCGTGACAGGCGATGGAACCGGGCAACCCGAAGTTAAAAAAGAATTTACGAGGCCATGAAATGAAGCACATCCACGATGTCGTGCTCGAACTGGTGCGCCCCGGCCCCGCCCACAACCAGTTGCTCTCGCCGCTGACTCCCTATGTCGCACTCTGTGGCGGCGGCAGCCCGGTCAGCGTGCACCTGCCCTTCGAACACCAGCAACTACTGACACGCATCCGCCGTTTGCGTTATGAAGCTGAATCGGGTGAGGCCACGGAAGCACAGATCGCCCAGCGTCAGGCCGAACTGCACGAGATGGGCGATATACTGGGCAATGTGCTGGGCGAGATTCCGACGCTGCTGGCCGAACTCAGCCGGGTACGATCCACCGGCGGCAAACTGGCGCATCTGCGTCTCTCCCTGTCGGCCAGCGAGCTGGGCATGGTGCCCTTTGAGACTGCGCTCTCCCCCGCCGGTTTTCCCGGCAACGGCTCACCGCTGTTTCTCCAGTCCCATACGCCAATCACCGTCACGCGCGAGATCCGTCGCGGACAGGCACTTCCCCTGAACTGGAACAGGATACCCAGGATACTGTTCGCCTTCTCATCCCCGCCGGGTCTCGCCCCCGTTCCTGCTCAGGAGCACCTCAGAGCGATACGCGATGCCATAGACCCTTGGGTAAAGATCAGGGACGACCCCCAACAGAGCGTCGAGGAACTGAAAAAGATCCTGACCGTGTTACCCGATGCCAGTCTGCAGGAGATACGCGAGCTGTGTAACCGGGAGAGCTATACCCATATCCACATCCTGGCGCATGGCGCGCCCTTCAACAATGCGGGAGACCGGCATTTCGGCATCGCCCTGAATCGCCATGACGACAAGACGAGATGGGAAGTCGTCGATGGCGAGAGTCTGGCCATCGCATTCACCGGCAAAAGTACCAGCTGCGGCACGCAGGAGACTCCCTCGCTGGTCTCGCTCGCCACCTGCGATTCAGGCAACGTCGGGTCTGTGGTCACGCCTGGCGGCAGCATCGCGCACGATCTCCATACAGCAGGCATCCCCTGGGTCATCGCCTCGCAATTCCCGCTCTGGATGCAAGCCTCCACGCTGGCAGTGGGCGAGTTGTTCAGCAACCTGCTGGCGGGGGCGGATCCCCGCTCGGTGCTGTACGACCTGCGTCGCCGCCTGCGCACCGACTGCCCTAACACCCACGACTGGGCCAGCATCGTCGCTTATGCCACTCTCCCGCCCGACTTTGAGAGCCAGCTGACCGCATTCCGCGACAACCAGATGAAAGCCAGTCTCTCGGTAAAACTCAACCGGCTGGACGACCTGTTCGGCAGGCGTGAGTCAACCCCGCGTCCTGATGATATAAACGAACTCGAAACGATCAGCCGTAAAATCCGCGCGACCATCACGAGCTGGTGCAACGACCAGAGCGACGACCCGGCACTACGCCTGAAACCTGCCGCCTCGATGCGGCTCGGCATGGGGGGGGCCAGCGAAAAAAGACTGGGGATCGCCGATCAGGCGGCCAGCACGCGCGAGCAGAATCATGAGAAAAAAGCAGCCCTGAGAGAAAAATCCCGGCTCTCCTACCGGAACAGCCGTGACTACTATTGTCAGGCGATAGAGGCAGACGCCTCCTCCATCTGGCCGCTCACCCAGTACCTCTCCGTGAATGCCGTTCTCGAAGCGAACCATCGGGAACATGGTCGCATGCCGTTCGGCATCCCCCCGAAAGACTGGTGGTTCATAGCCACCCGTATCGCCCTGTGCGAAGTCGACACCGAACGCGGCGCCTTTGCCCTGACCGACCTGATCGAACTGTCCCTGCTCGGCTGCTTTTATGATCAGTCCTGCGACCATCATGCGATCAGCCATCAGATACATGACTATATCGAGAAGATCAACCAGCTGGAACACAACGACCCCATCCCGAAAAAGGCCCTGCTGCGCCAGCTCGGGCGATATCAGCATTCCTGGAGCCACCCGCTTTGGGATGAACTGGTGGCGAGCACGATAGAAAAGCTGAGCCCTGAGACACAAACGGGCGTGGAAATACAGAAATGAAGAAGATCAGCTCAGGGAAGCGGCACACCATAAGTGCTGATAAAAATTTCACGGGGCTATGTGATTTGTAGTGGGTAACTTACGGGAACCGTATCCCGGAAAGTCGTCGTTTATGTTGTTGTCAAGGGAGGGCAAAGCCCTGC
>JAVHRN010000084.1:0-2611 GCA_036171695.1 Gallionella sp. | reverse complement strand
AACCACCCCTCGAGCCCGTCCGGCGGAGAGGACGCTTTTGTTTTTATATGGCGAGCCAGAACGCTATTACCCACTCTATTTCACATAGAGCCAATTTCACTATATTTTTAAAGGGGATAAAATTGCATACATTCATATCAAATGAAGATGAAGTTTCTGCTAAAACAAATAGTTACAAATTAATCCCTACCAATTTTTTATTGCTTCTCATGGCATTTACCACATCGGGATGCATCCCTCTTAAAAAAGAAGTTCAAAATTCATTCCATGTAAACTCTGTCCTAGTTCAGGATAAAGATGCCAACAATGCCGGATATGATTGCTCATCAAGAAAAAATGATGATGAAATGCCCTGCGTCATCAATCTTGATAACTACAAATTTAGTGATGAGACAAGTAATCCAGCCTTAACTGCCCTCGCACGACT
The DNA here is from genome assembly GCA_036171695.1 of Gallionella sp. GTDB lineage: Bacteria > Pseudomonadota > Gammaproteobacteria > Burkholderiales > Gallionellaceae > Gallionella. The sequence goes on along the minus strand of JAVHRN010000084.1, from coordinate 2,184 downwards.
TTCCAATTGCGAAAAAGCAGCGGCAGCAACATCCAATTCAGTAACTGCCATAAAAAAAATAAGCTCTGCGCAGACTCTTCTAGAAATCAAATCCAATGAGAGAATCAGCATAGAAAAGGAGATTTATGCATTAAACAAGAACCTCAATGAACAAACAAAATTATTCAATAAATTGAATAAGAAACAAAACAAATCAAAAATAAAAGAATCACTTAAAGTTGATATAGAAAAGATTAACCAAGCATTAGCTACAACAAATAAACAATTAGCGGATAAACAAATTGCTTTAAGGACGGCACAAAATGCAGAAAATCAAACTCATGAACTTGTTTTGACTAGCAAGGCCGATTTGCAATCAGCATCATATCCCCAAAAACCTATGGCAGATGACCCAGAATCTTGCCGCGTAATGCGAAATGCACTTGAAGATGAAATACTGTATCGCTCTCAGCAAATATGTAAAAAACATCTGTCGGACGTGTTGGCCACCTCATCAATAGTAAATACCAATTTAGGCATGGCTGGCATCATTTTTTCAACGATAGGCGCTGTTGTAGGTGGTGTCCAGGCAAAATCAACAATGTCCGCACTGAGCGGTGCAAGCAGTGCAACGCAGAATTTAGTCAACAAAGAGATATACCGTGACTATATCGTTCCAGCAATACTTAAAGCCATCAGTAGTGACAGAGATCGAAAACTTGTAGACATCAGATCTGACCAATCCAAAGATGTAATCAATTACAGTGTCTCCCGCTCAATTTACGATGCAGTTGATTATCATGAACGCTGCTCCTTTGCTCATGGGCTAGAATTATTGGCAACTGATGCGGAGAAACGCACGCCTCCCAGACAAGAAGAGTTGGAAGCTCAATTCACAAAAAACAACGCCATGGTTACTACAATGCGTGATTCACTCGATAAAAGCAGCTCAATTGAAAAGGCAATTATTGAAAAAACAATGGAACGTCTACTCATTGAAAATGACACAATTGTGACGAGAATAAATTTAATGAAACGAACACAAAGTTCTAACTAAAATAAATTGCAGGGCAGCTAGGGGTGCGGAACGAACCCTAAGTCTGCGCACCCGACGCAAACAAAAAGGCGACCTTCCGGTCGCCTTTTTCGCAGGAGTTTTTTGTAGGGGCGCAAGGCCTTATGCCCCTACCCTACCCAACGCCTCGCGTTCTGGAACATGCGCAACCACGCGCCGTTCTCCTGCCAGCACTCGTAGGGAGCAATCGTTATTGCGCCGGATGTGGTCTCATCGGCCATGATACGGCGCAATGCCCGTTGGTTATTGCGCCCTACCTATTTCTCTCCTACCGGGGAGAGTCACCAATTCCCATCGACAATCAACTCGCCTAAAGTCTGGCTTTCAATTCCTCATACACATCATCTCGTGACGCGACTGAAAGTATGGTCAACAGGTTTTCGGTATCGTTGACGTGGTAGATGAGGCGGAACTGGGGTGTGGTAATTTTGATTTTGTAGCAGTCAGGCAACTCGCGCAGGGCGTCTTTTGCTATGCGCGGCTGGTTTAGCCGTTCTTTGGCGAGTTTTTCCTTGAAGCGCCGTTTGACGCTGCCATCCAGTTTGGCCCATTCCTTTTCGGCCTCTGGATGAATGGCTAATTCATAGTTCATCCAGCGTGACCCGGCGCGCGGTGTTCAGGGTGGGGAAACGATCCTTGGCGCGGGTTTCAGCTACGCGTTCCGCGATTGAATCCAGCATGGCTTCCATCATTCTCGGCGAGACGATGTAACCGGCAGGTTTGTTGTGGTTGAGGATGGCGACAGCCTGATCTTCGTCCTCGGCGCGCTTGAGTATGCGTGTCGGCGATTCGCGCAATTCGGTGACACCGATGGTGATAGTTGCATGAATGGCATTCATAATTATGTCCTTAATAATATGCACAATAGTGTACATAGGCAAGCAGGCTGGGTCAATCACATTTCCAAACAAAAGGCGACCTTCCGGTCGCCTTTCTGGATTCCCGCCTGATGAAACAACTAAGTATTGACTAAGCAATCAACAAACGATTGCAAAGTCACTACTTATTCGCGGGAATGACACGCTACCCCACCCAACGCCTGGCGTTCTGGAACATACGCAACCACGCACCGTTTTCCTGCCAGTCTGCGGGATGCCAGGAGTGCTGCACCGCACGGAACACGCGCTCCG
>JAVHRN010000083.1:9899-41328 GCA_036171695.1 Gallionella sp. | reverse complement strand
GCGAAGGCGCGGGTTATGCAGGCGGGATATTGTCAGCGGCGGTGGATGGCATTGAGATTGCCGAAGCGGTGGCATTGAGCATGATGGGAAAGTAAAATCAAAAACATTTAGCCACAGAGCACACAGAGAAAAACAGCTCACTTCACTAAGTGAATCAAGCATAAATGTACCCGCTTATTCTCTGTGTACTCTGCACCCTCTGTGGCTAGTTTTTGTGGCTTGCATCTAAGGTTTTTGCATCAAATAGATTGGAATAAAAATGCTGTTAATGATCGACAACTACGACTCCTTCACTTACAACTTGGTGCAGTATTTTGCCGAGCTCGGTGCGGAGGTGGTGGTGCAACGCAACGATGAAATTAGCGTCGCGCAAATTGCGCAATTAAACCCCTCTCACCTAGTCATTTCGCCTGGTCCGTGTACGCCGAATGAGGCTGGCATTTCGGTCGCAGCAATCCAACATTTCGCGGGGAAAATTCCGTTGTTGGGCGTGTGTCTGGGACATCAAAGTATTGGTCAGGCGTTCGGCGGCAAAATCATTCATGCCAAAACACTAATGCACGGCAAGACCTCACTGATTCATCATCACAACAACAGCGTGTTCACCGCTGTGCCGAATCCGTTTACCGCGACGCGTTATCACTCGCTGGTCATCGAGAAAGAATCCTTGCCCGATTGTTTGGAAATTACCGCTTGGACGGACGACGGCGAAATCATGGGCGTGCGCCACAAAACCCTTGCGGTGCATGGTGTGCAGTTCCACCCAGAATCCATCCTCACCGAACACGGCCACGACATGCTGAAGAATTTTTTACTAGGAGCGCGCTAATGAATTTTGCTCAGACCCTCACGCAATTATTAGACCGCCGCGATTTAGCCCACGCCGATATGTTGGCGTTGATGCAACAGTTGATGAGTGGCGAACTCACCGCTGCGCAAATTGCGGCAGTGCTGATAGCCTTACGCAGCAAGGGCGAGAGCGTGACAGAAATTGCGGCAGCGGCAACCGTGATGCGCGCACTTTCGACACGCGTGGCAATCAGCGATGACGCGCATTTAATCGACACTTGCGGCACGGGCGGCGACGGTGCACAGACGTTTAACATTTCGACTGCATCGGCGATTGTTGCGGCAGCAGCGGGGGCGAAGGTCGCCAAGCACGGTGGGCGTTCGGTTTCGTCGACCTGCGGCAGCGCGGATATTTTGGAAAAACTCGGCGTGAATGTAACTCTCACACCCGCACAAGTCGCCGCCTGTGTCGCAAAAATTGGTGTGGGCTTTATGTTTGCGCCAAATCATCACAGCGCGATGAAATATGCCGCCCCCGTGCGCCGCGAGTTGGGTGTGCGTACGCTATTTAATTTGTTAGGTCCGCTGACCAATCCTGCGGGTGCAAAAAATCAAGTAATGGGGGTGTTTACGCGCGAGCTGACGGGAAAATTGGCGGCCGTATTGCAACAGCTCGGTAGCCAGCATGTGCTGGTGGTGCATGGCTGTGATGGCATGGACGAAATCACGTTAAGCGGCGTGACCTACATCGCCGAACTAAAAAATAATAGCATTCGCGAATACACCGTGCAGCCCGCCGATTTTGGCTTGGCGATTGCTATGCAAGACGAGATTCGCGTGGCGAATGCTGACGAAGCGCAAGCCATGTTGCTCGCTGTATTAGACAACCAAGCTGGCGCGGCGCGCGACATTGTGTTGATGAATGCGGGCGCGGCAATTTATGTGGCGGGGCTGAGCGACAGCTTGCACGATGGCGTGGTAAAAGCCCGCGAAGTTATCAATAGCGGCGCAGCGAAAGCAAAACTCGCAGAATTAGTCAACATCAGCAACGCCACTTTGGCATAATCGCCAACTTATTTTTTATTTAGGAGTCCTCAGCATGCAAGCACCCATCCCGTTACGCGACGTACCTACTGCCAACATTTTCAAAAAAGGCGATGTGTTCGTATTGTTTGGTGAGCTGTTCGGGCGTGGCTACGCGAATGGGCTGATTAACGAAGCGCGTAATGCGGGCATGACCATCGTTGGGGTAACGGTCGGTCGGCGCGATGAAAATAACGCCTTGCGTGCCTTAACCGCAGAGGAACATGCGACGGCGGAAGCCAATTTGGGCGGGCGCATCATCAATGTGCCGCTGATGGCGGGGTTTGATTTGGACGCGCCTGCCGATACCCCGACCCCAACCGAATTAGTCAACGATTTCAACTTGCGCGACTGGCAAGAACGCAAGCTCGATTTCGTGCATATCGAAAAATGTCGCGAGGTAGGAGTTAAGCGTTTCAAAGATTCTGTGGCGCAAGTCATGCGCGAATTGGACGGCATGATACCGAGCGGCAGCAACGCATTTTTTGCTCACACCATGGCGGGCGGCATCCCTAAAGCAAAAGTATTTTTAGCCATTGCCAACCGCGTTTACAAAGGTCGTGGTGAGCGATTCCAATCTTCCAATGATTTGTTGCGCAGCGATTTGGGTAAGCTGATTTTGATGAATTTCGACGAAGTCACCGCCAACACTTTCCAACATTTAATCGACGGCAGCGCGGCTATTCGCGCACGTTTAGAAGCCGCAGGCGGCCAAGTGCGCTACAGCGCGTATGGCTATCACGGCACAGAAATTCTCATCGACGACCAATACCAATGGCAGACCTACACCAGCTACACGCAAGGCAAAGCCAAAATGAAATTGGAGTCCATCGCGCAAGCCGCATGGGCTAAAGGTATTAAGGCCACCGTGTATAACTGCCCAGAAATTCGCACCAACTCATCAGACATTTTTGTGGGCGTGGAATTGTCTTTGTTCCCGCTGTTAAAAGCGTTGCAAAAAGAAGGCGGCGGCGCATGGGCGCAAATGCAACGGCAAGCCTGTCGCGACGTATTGCAAAGTGAATTTACACTGGAAGATTTACTGGCAAAAATCGACGCGTACAACGCCAGCGATGTGATGAAAGGCTTTAGAAATTTTGCCGCGTGGCCGATGGCGAACACAGCCGAATTGGCTGATGTGATGATAGGTACATCCGACGAAATCACCAAAATGCACACCAGCCGCGATGCACTGGTCACCGACGTGTTGAGCGCGTTGGTGCTAGAAGGCACAGGCCCACTGATGTTCCATGAAACGTCAAATCCAGCAGGGCCAGTGTTATGGTTGAATCACGATGTGATTGCGAAACAACTCAACCAATTGCATAGCAAGTAAACCGCTAAGCGCAACCATAAAAAAGCCTGCTGACTTTCATCAGCAGGCTTTTTTCGTGTTCGCAAGGCGAGTAATCATGCTGACAATTATCTGTGTAAATGAACGGCTTGCTTTAGCGAATATGAGGTAGGGGAAAGTTGGAGCGATACTCATCTGCACTCACTACGTCGCTGGCAGCGCGCTTAAAACGACGAATGGTGCTGATTGTGCTTGATGTTTACGCGCCCCCCCCCGTTAAGATGCGCGACGCTGCGTGTGCAGCTTTTAATCAAAGGGAAAACATGAAAAAGATTGCCATCGCTGCACTGCTGTGCGGATGTGTTGCTACTCCAGTTTTAGCCGAAAATTTAAGCCCTATTTATGTTGAGGCTGGCTTCGGCAGTGCGGCTTATGAGTTCCTAACTTCACCGCGTGAGTTACGCTTGGCAGCGGGGTTGCAATTTAGCCCCAACTGGGCATTTGAGGTGGGTGGTGCATATTTGGGAGGTTCAAGCCATTTAGGTATTAAGCCGACAGCCATCACTTCGGTAAAAACATTTCAAGCGGCTTTAGTTGGAAGTTATATCGTCAACAAGGATTTCGATTGGGTTGGGAAATTTGGTCTAACTCGTAATCAACCAGCGCAAACAGGCAACGTTACATTACCTAAAGTCACTGATTTATATTGGGCAATGGGGGGAGACTACCATGTCAATAAAAATTTCAGCTTGCGTGGTTTGTATGAAAACTTTGGTGAATTTGGTCAAAGAATCAATGGTGGGGCAGTGAGTGCCAGCGCAGTTTCCTTAAACCTGCACTACAATTTTTAAGCAACTAAATTTAATAAAAAAAGCCTGCTGACTTTCATCAGCAGGCTTTTTTTCGTCTCACTATTAACGCTTAATAATCTGTATAGCCTGTTTTGCCTGGGGTATAAAAAGTGCTCATATCGTAAGCGGTGAGTGCTGCGCCGCTTTGTAATTTTTGCACTAAGTCTGGGTTGGAAATAAATGGGCGACCAAATGCCACCAAGTCGCCGCGTTTTTCATCTAAATCATTACTAGCACGCGTCGCATCGTAGCCGCCCGACATAATGTATGCGCCTTTGAAAGTCTTGCGCAGTGTCGCTTTCAAGGTTTTACTGACTTCGGGCGCGCCCATTGCCTGATGATCGACCACGTGTATATAAGTCAGACCTATCGCGTTCAATTCGACGCTTAAACTTGCATACAACGCATCCATTTCTGCATCGGCAACCGTGCCGTTAAATGCGCCATAAGGCGAGATGCGCATACCGATTTTATCCGCGCCAATAGCAGCGGCCGCAGCCTTGGCAACCTCGACCGCGAAGCGTATCCGATTGGCAATGTTGCCGCCCCATCGGTCAGTGCGCTGGTTGCTGGCAGTGTTCAAAAATTGGTCGATGAGATAGCCATTTGCTGCGTGTAATTCCACCCCATCAAAGCCTGCTGCCATGGCGTTTTTACAGGCAGTCGCATATTCAGCAATGGCATGAGTAATGTCGGTTTCGGTCATTTCGCGCGGCACGGAATACGCTTGCATCGCCGCGCTATCCGTCCAAATTTCGCCATTTAATTGCACGGCGGACGGGGCTAAAACTGCGCTGTTGCTCGGCATATTGAGGGTTTGGCTAACGCGTCCGCAGTGCATCAGTTGTACGAAAATTTTGCCGCCCGCTTGATGCACCGCATCAGTCACTTGTTTCCAGCCTTGAATTTGCGCAGCGGAATAAATGCCCGGAATACGCGCGTAACCCAAACCGTTCGGCGACGGTGAGGTGCCTTCGGTGATGATGAGTCCTGCGCTGGCGCGTTGACGGTAATACTCAACCATCAACTCATTGGGCACATTATTGGTCGCGCGTGAACGGGTCAGCGGTGCCATCACGATGTGATTTTTAAGGCTTAATTTGCCGAGGGTGGTGGGGGTGAAAAGAGTCATTTTGTTTTCCTGAGTTATGCTGCATTAAGCCAAACGGCCGCTTCTAAAATCGTTAAGCGCGTCTTGAATTTCTTGCTCGGTATTCATCACGAACGGGCCATATTGCACGATAGGTTCGTGCAGCGGTTTGCCCGCCACCAAAATTAAACGCGTGTCGGTTTGCGCCTGCAAAATTACGCCGTCCGCACTTAAATCGTTATGCAAAATCGCCATACGTTGTGCGGGAACGAGCATCTCTAAAATGCTCGCCGCGCCTTGATAAACATAGATGAAGGCGTTATGCGTATTGGGCACTTCGGTGGCGAAACTCGCACCTGCTGGCAGATGAATATCAAGATACAGCGGCTCGGTGATTTCGCGTGTTACCGCGCCTGCTACGCCATGACTCATCCCCGCAATCACGCGCACTTTCACGCCGCTATCGGTCACATATTCGGGAATGGCTGCGCTAGGAATATCGCGATAGCTAGGCTCACACAATTTGCGTTGTGACGGTAAATTCAGCCACAACTGAAAGCCCGCCATCACGCCGTCTTGTTGTTCGGGAATCTCGGAGTGAATCACGCCGCGTCCCGCCGTCATCCACTGCACGCCGCCATCGCCTAACAAGCCTTCATTGCCCGCGCTGTCGTGGTGGCGCATCCGCCCCGCCAGCATGTAGGTGATGGTTTCAAAGCCGCGATGCGGATGGTCGGGAAAGCCCGCGATGTAATCGTCGGGATTGTCGCTGCCGAACGCGTCCAGCATCAAAAAAGGATCGAGGCGACGTTGTAATTTTCCCGTTAACACGCGGGTGAGCTTTACGCCCGCGCCATCTGAGGTGGCGATACCAGTAATGAGTTGTTCGACGCGGCGTGAGTGTTGAATGGTCATTTTGATTCTCCTGCTTGGACGGTTGCCAGCACGCTGTTTAAGGTGGGGTAGCGCAAGCGAATTTTCAACTCCTGTTTCATGCGCTGATTACTTAATCGCCGCGATTCATTCATAAACGACCAGAGCATCGGCGAGACTAAAGTTTTGACTGCGCTGCGCGGCAAACGCGGCGGACGCGCTAAGTGAAACGCATCCGCCACCGCATCAAAATAATCGCCCATTTTCATCTCTTCATCGTCGGTGGTGTGATAGACGCGATTCGCGCGACCATAACGCAACGTCGCGACTGTGATGCGCGCCAAATCATCAGCGTGAATATGGTTGTTATAACTATCTTCATCGCAGCAAATCGCAGGCGTAGCAACACGCAATCTATCCACGGGCAAGCGGTCATCTGCATAGATGCCAGGCACCCGCAAAATGCTGGCACACACCTGATTGCGCTTCGCCCAAGCGCGGACTTGTTGCTCGGCATCAACGCGTCGTAAGGCACGCGCATTAGTTGCCTTAATCGGCGTGGTTTCGCTCACCCACGCGCCCGCGCAATCGCCGTACACGCCGCTGGTACTGATGTAAATCAGCTGTGTCGGCACGCGTCCGCGCGACAAGGCAGCGAGTAGATTTTGCGTGCGCGGGTCGCGCGTTCCCGCGTTCCTGCCCCCTCTCCAACTCTCCCCCGCAAGCGGGAGAAAGGGCGAACGAGGTGGCGTTTGGTTGGCTGGTGGCGGAGCAAAATGCAGCACGACATCAGCTATGCCCGCGAGCTTGTGCAACGAGTGACGTTGATCTAAGTCGCCCAAAATTGGCAGCACATTGAGCGCGCGCAGAGCTTGCGCATGAGCGGGATTACGAATTAACGCGAGCACTTGGTAATGCGCGGTGAGCAGAGGAATAGTGCGCAGCGCGACATCGCCGCAGCCAATAATTAACAGTCTTTGCATGGTTGGGAGATTTTTAGAGGCACGTCAAAAGGCTTGCAATTATGCGGTAAAATCCGCGCCCTCGCGAAATCAGAATGCAATCCATGACCTTTACCGCCACCCTCACGCCTAGCGGCCATCAATTCCCTGTTGCTGCCAATGAAACTATTTTAGAAGCCGCGCTCAAGCACGGTTACACCTTGCCGTATAGCTGTCGCGACGGCGTGTGCGGCGCGTGCAAAGGCCGTGTTTTGCAAGGCTCGGTGGCGCACGGCAAGTTTCAGGACAGCACTCTCACCGATGCCGAACAAGCGGCAGGTCTGACCTTGCTGTGCTGCGCGCAGCCGTTGTCAGACTTGACTTTAGAATGTCGCGAAGTGAATGCCATAAAAGATATTCCCGTTAAAACTATGCCGTGCCGCGTGCAAAAAATGACTAAGCGCGCCGACGATGTGATGGTGTTGGAATTGAAATTGCCTGCTAATGAACGCCTGCAATTTTTGGCGGGACAGTACATCGACATTCTGATTAAAGATCACAAACCACGCAGTTTTTCACTAGCGAATGCGCCGCACAACGATGAATTTTTAGAGCTGCATATTCGCAACATTGTTGGCGGCGAATTTACCAAACATGTTTTTGAAGTGATGAAAGAGCGCGATATTTTGCGTTTCAAAGGCCCTCTAGGCACGTTCTTTTTGCGTGAAGATTCCGCTCAACCAATTATCTTTCTCGCCAGCGGCACGGGTTTCGCGCCGATTAAAGCCATCATCGAACACGCTTTATTTATCGGCATCACGCGCCCCATGCACTTCTACTGGGGGGCGCGCAAGTTAGCCGACTTATACATGTTGGATATGGCAAAACAGTGGGAACAAGCGGGCATTAAATTCACGCCAGTGTTATCAGAAGCGTTGCCCGAAGATGCGTGGACGGGGCGGACTGGCTTTGTGCATCAAGCGGTAATGGCGGATTACGCCGATTTATCTGGCTACGATATTTATGCGTGTGGCGCACCCATCGTGGTCGAAGCCGCACACACCGACTTCACCACACAACGCGGCGCACGCAACGAGAGCTTTTTCTCGGATGCGTTTACTTTTGCACCGAAAAACTAAGCCACACAAAGGCAACGCTAAAAATCGCTATGATGCGCACGGCTTAGCGAAAGTTAAGCCGTTTTTTATAACCTAGCTTTTTAATTTCAATATCTACAGGAGAAGTAACATGGGTTTGTTTGACAGTATTGTGGACGCAGTAAAAAGCAAAGTGGCAGGCGATACACAGGGCAATATGATGGAGTCGGTGCTGGGTATGTTGAACGACCCACAAGTCGGCGGCTTGCAAGGTTTGGTAGAAAAATTTTCTCAGGGCGGCTTGGGCGAACAAGTAGCTTCATGGGTGAGCACGGGCAAAAATTTACCCGTGTCCGCCGAGCAACTACAAAGCGCGATGAGCTCATCTGGCTTGCAAGAGATTGCGGCAAAATTTGGTTTTAATACTGCCGAGATGGGATCGCAACTATCTAATTTATTACCACAAGTCATCGACAAGCTCACCCCCAATGGTCAAGTGCCAGAAGGCGGCGCGGACTTATCCAAATTGGCGATGAGCGCGTTGTCAGGTTTATTCGGCAACAAGCAAGCGTAACTTTACGCGCGATAAAAAAGGGCTGGCAGCGATGTCAGCCCTTTTTGTTTACGCAGCAATTACGCGAGTAATGCAATAATGCGCCATGCTTTCAACTCAACACGCACCGTCCAATCATCACCCCAACACCGCCGCCAGTCTCAGTCAATGCGGCGGTGTTTTTACGCCTGCTGAAACAGCAGCGATAACGCGCGCCATCGCGTTTGTCGAGCCACTTTATCAAAATCAAGTCGAGCTAACAGGCGAGTCTGTGCTGCATCACGCGCTGGGTGCGGCAACGATTTTGCACGACTTAAAAATGGATACGGACACGCTCATCGCGGCGATTTTGCATAACGTGCCGAGTGGTTTGCCCGACTGGAGCGAGCGCGTCGAAGCCGCCTTTGGTGGCTCGGTACGCCTGTTGTTGCAAGGCTTGGCGCGCATGGAACAAATTGCCGCATTTAATCAAATCGACGCGCCCATAGCAGATTCGGTGCAGTTGGAAAATTTGCGCAAGATGGTGTTGGCGATGGTCGAGGACATCCGCGTGGTGCTGATTAAATTGGCGTTACGCACCGACACCTTGCGGCATTTGTCGGGCGCAAACGTCGTGCAACAGCAACGCATCGCGCAGGAAACATGCAGCATTTTGACACCGCTGGCAAATCGGCTCGGCGTGTGGCAAATCAAGTGGGAATTAGAAGATTTATCGGTGCGCTATTTGCAGCCCGCGCGTTACAAAAAAGTCGCCCTACTCTTGGCAGAAAAACGCAGCGAACGCGAACAATACATCGCTGAATTTATCGCCATTTTGCAAAGCAAATTGCACGATGCGCATATCGTCGCGGAAGTCACAGGTCGCCCCAAACACATCTACAGCATCCTCAACAAAATGCAGCGCAAAGGCTTGGATTTTGAGCAACTGTACGACGTGCGCGCGGTGCGAATTTTGGTTGATTCGGTGGCGGATTGTTATGCCGCGCTGGGTGCAGTGCAGGCATTATGGACTCCGATTGCGAGTGAGTTCGACGACTATATCGCGCGTCCCAAAAGCAACAACTATCGCTCCATCCACACCGCTGTGATTGGTGCGCGCGGCTTGCCCGTCGAAGTGCAAATTCGCACCCATGAGATGCACCAAACTTCTGAATTGGGCGTAGCAGCACATTGGCGTTACAAAGAAGGTAAGCAAGCGGACAGTCAGTTTGATCAACAAATTGTCTGGCTGCGACAGATTTTGGAATGGAAATCCGAGCTGGTAAAACAACCCGCGACCCAATTCAAAAATGTCAATTTTGGCGAACAAGTTTATGTGTTCACGCCACAAGGGAAAGTGATTGATTTGCCCGCTAATGCCACGCCTGTGGACTTCGCTTATCGCCTGCATACTGATTTAGGGCATCGCACGCGCGGCGCGAAAATCAACGGCAAAATCGCGCCGCTCAATACTAAATTGCTCAATGGTCAGCGCGTCGAAATTCTCACCATTAAACACGGCGCACCAAGCCGCGACTGGCTCAATCCGCAGCTCGGCTTTTTGCACAGCACCAGCGCACGCGCCAAAGTACGCGCTTGGTTTAACGCGCAAACCATTACCGATAGCATCGCGCAAGGCCGCGCGCTGCTGGATAAAGAGCTGCAACACTGGGGCGTAACGGAGCTCAATCAGGACAAACTCGCACAACAATTAAACTACAACAAACTCGATGATTTACTCGCTGCATTAGGGCGCAGCACACTCACCACACGCGCCGTGGCAAAAGCGTTGCAAAGCGCGTTCCCACAAAAAATTATCATCGCCGCAGCCGTGCCAAAAGTTGCGAGCCAACACACCCAAGCCGCGCACATCAGCGTCGGCGGCATCAACAATTTGCTCACCAAAAATGCCTTGTGCTGCAAGCCCGCAACGCATGACAACATCGCCGCTTACATCACGGGCAATCACGGCATCACCATCCACAAAGCAACTTGCGCATATCTCATAAGACTCGCCGCAGCGCGCCCTGAACGAGTGTTAACGGCGCAATGGGCCGCACTCGCCAAGGCAAAAAAATGAACACGCAACACTTAGAAAAACTCGTCACCACCACCATGCCGTTTGGCAAATATCAGGGGCAGTTAATCGCCGATTTACCAGGGCGATATTTGAATTGGTTCGCGAATAAAGGTTTTCCTAAAAGTGAACTCGGACAACTGCTCGCGCTGATGCAAGAGCTCGATCACAACGGACTGTCGGGCTTACTCACACCGCTGCGCCACAAGTAAAAAGTTAGCTAGTAGCGACTATTTCAACGCCACATCCACCACCGCAGGGCGCATTTGGTGCATGGCAATGTTGCCGACTAAAACGATTGCCAACGCGTTGGCCGCCAGTGCAACGTAACCGACCAGTTCGTAATGAATAATTTCGCCGTTGGCATTTTGCGTGATGATAAAACCCGCCAAAGTGCTGGCGAGTGCCATCGCTAACGATTGCACGGTGGCATTCAACGACATAAATGTGCCGCGTAATTTTGGCTCGGCGGCGGAGGTAATAATCGCCATCGCGGGAATCATGCGCCCCGACACCAGCACAAAAAATACCGTGGTGTAAATCATCCACAACCACAGCGGCGCAGCACTGATTTGCGTGACGATGAGCAGCGGCACGCTGGCGGCAAATGCCACACGGCGATACACCTGCACCTTGCCATGCGCATCGGCATAACGCCCAATCAGCCGCGCCGTTATCAGCGTTGCCGCACCGCCTGCCAAATAAATCAACGGGATTTGCGCTTGGCTAATGGCTAAGTTATGCACCGCAAATAAGGTGATATACGGAATCACGGTAAAGCCCGAAAAAATAATCAGCGCGGAAAAAAGTAAGGCGTGGCGATGGTTGGCGGCACGCAACACTTCAAACATCGGTACAAACGGATGGGCGCGTTTTTCCGCAGTGATGTGATGCCGCAAGCTCGGCAACACCTGCCGCCCCACCAACACAAACAGCACGGTGAGCAAGGCAACCAACACAAATGGCGCACGCCAATTCAGCCAATTTGCCAGCCATAAAGAAATCGGTACACCCGCGATGGTCGAGACAGAAAATGCCGACATCACCACACCATTGGCACTGGCGCGTCGCTCAAATGGAATCACGTCGCCGATAATGGTCTGCACCATCGCGCCCATTACCCCGCCGAACGCGCCAGCCAAAGCGCGTGCGATGAGCAAAGTGATAAAGCTCGGAGCTAGTGCGCACGCCAAGGTTGCCATGCCAAACAAGCCAAACATCCACAGCAGCAAGCGTTTTCGCTCAAAGCGATCAACAAACAGCGCGCCTAACAAACCCGAACACGCCGCACTAAAACTATACGACGCGACCAACAAGCCGAATTGGTGGGTGCTGATGCCTAAGCTGGAGATGAGTATCGGCCCTAGTGGCATCATGATCATAAAGTCCAGAACATGGCTGAACTGAATGCCCGCAAGGGTCAGCAATAAACGGCGTTCGTGTGCAGGAGTAAGAGTGGCAGACATAGCGCAGGGCAGAAGTGGCGGGCGCGCATTCTAACAGTGCGACATGATTGTTCTGAGCTTATCGGGCGTTAAGCGATACACTGCGCGCCTTCGCGCGCGCTGCGCTGTTTTTATCGAAAGTTGTTATGTACCCCGTTCACGATGCTGATGCTATTTTGTTATTGTCTTTATCTCTCGCCGCCAAGCGTCGCCCTGCCGATTTAGTTGAAATTTGCGCAGCGGCCGATTTGTTGCAAGGCGTGATTCCGAATCCTGCCAAAGTCTCCGACTCGTTCGCGCGCTTGTCGGCGTATGGCTTGATTTTAGAGGTGAACGGCGGCTACACGCTCAATGCCGATGCGCAGCAAATGATGGAAGGCATGCGCAAACGCGACACCATCGAACAGCGCATCCACATGCTGAAAGAATTGCTGGCGGAATATCACTTGCAAGGTGAACACGTCACACTACAAGTGAGCGAAACCGCACTTTCCGCCGCCACTTTGGCGCATCGCGCCGCACTCAATAGCATCGCGAAAAACATGCTCGTGCCGAAACCAAAACCTGTCGAAGACCCGCGCAAACGTCCCGCCAAATACCAATCTTTTTCCGCCAAACGTGCCGCTGCTCGCCGCAAGGACTAAGCCATGAGCGAACAAAATAATTCTTTTGCACAACTGCCTTTATCGCCCGCGCTGTTGGCGAATTTGCAGCAGTTAGGCTATCTGACGATGACCCCAATCCAAGCGGCGAGTTTGCCAATTACCTTGGCGGGTAACGACTTATTGGCGCAAGCCAAAACGGGTAGCGGCAAAACCGCCGCGTTCGCGTTGTCTTTGTTGACGCGCTTGAACCCTAAACATTTTGGCGTGCAGGCGATGGTGTTATGCCCCACCCGCGAACTTGCCGACCAAGTCACGCAAGAGTTGCGCCGCTTGGCGCGCGCGGCGGACAACATCAAAATTTTAACCTTGTGCGGCGGCTCGGTGATGCGCGCACAAATCGCCAGTTTGGAACACGGCGCGCACATCGTGGTGGGGACACCAGGGCGGCTGATGGATCACATCGAGCGCGGCACGCTGAATTTAACCGCGCTCAATACGCTGGTGTTGGATGAAGCTGATCGCATGTTGGATATGGGCTTTTATGACGACATCGCCTACGTTGCCAAGCGTTGTCCTGCGGCGCGTCAAACGCTGATGTTTTCCGCGACCTATCCCGATGGCATCGCGCGGCTGGCACGCCAATTTATGCACAATCCGCAGGAAGTGAAGCTGCTGGAGCAGCATGAGAAAAGCAAAATTCGCCAACGCTTTTACAAAATCGACAACGAGCAACGCTTGGAAGCCGTCGCCATTTTGCTCAAGCACTATCGCCCGGTGAGCACGCTGGCGTTTTGCAACACCAAACAACAATGTCGTTCGCTGCTCGAAGCCCTGCACGCACAAGGCATCAAAGCCCTAACCCTGAATGGTGATTTGGAACAACGCGAACGCGACCAAGTGCTGATTCAATTTGCCAATCGCAGTTGCTCGGTGCTGGTAGCAACGGATGTCGCCGCACGCGGATTGGACATCAGCCAACTCGAAGCCGTGATTAACGTCGATGTCACGCCCGATGCCGAAGTGCACATCCATCGCATCGGTCGTACTGGACGCGCCGACCAAGACGGCTGGGCGTTGAGTTTGTGCGGCCCAACTGACCGCCATCGCATTATCAGCATCGCGCAAATGATGCACATCGAACCCGAATGGCACGAGCTAAGCGAACTCGAAAGTAGCGACGACACGCCGCTCATCGCGCCTATGGTGACGCTGCAAATTTTGGGTGGTCGCAAAGAAAAAATCCGCGCAGGGGATGTGCTGGGCGCGCTCACGGGTGATGCAGGTTACACACGCGAACAAATCGGCAAAATCAACGTCACCGAGTTCTCCACTTATGTTGCCGTGGCGAGAAATATCGCAGCGGAAGCGGTGCGCAAACTCAATGCGGGAAAAGTCAAAGGCAAGAGCGTCAAAGTACGCGCGCTGTAATTTAGCCAATTCAAGGCAGGGAGAAAGTCAGATTTTTTATTGAAGTGCGTAACTATGCCGCGTATCATGCAGCCGCGCTAATGAAGCTCACGGTCAATCTTTAGCGCAAAGGGAAGTTTGATTAAATCTAAACTCAATAGGGATTAAAAAATGAAATTAGTTTATGTAAGTGCTTTAGCTCTGACAGTCGCATTATCAGGTTGTGCATCTATTTTGAATGAGAAAACGCAATCAATTAACGTTTCAAGTTCGTCAGGCGCAGACATTAAAGGAACCGTTAACGGAATGCCATTCAAAGCACCTGGCGTAATTCAAGTAACGCGTGAAAACAAAAACAAACTGTTCGTGACTGAAACAGAAGGCTGTACAAAAGAAACCATTGTTGAAAAATCAGTTGATCCAAAATTCTTCATCAACATTTTGAGCGGTGGTTCATTCGGTTCTTCTACCGACTACGCGTCTGACAAAATGTGGAAGTACAACGAAAGCGTTGTGATTGCTTGCAAAAAATAATGTCTCTCGTAACACGCTGGATAAAAAGCGGCTTCATTGCCGCTTTTTTATTGCTATGTACTCACCCCGCTTTAGCCACACAAGCTGATGCCGATGCGCTCGTCGTACAGCTCAATCTAAAGGCAACGCAACAACACCTTGCGAACTCATCAGTGTGGCAAGCGTTACTCCACGCCACGCCCACACACAGCAACATTTCCGACCAAAATTTCCTACTGAGCTTGCCCAGTTTTTCTTTAGCGGCGGAGCTACAACACACTTTAGTTTTTTTATACTCAGGCGATGCCAGCCATGTATGCCGCTTTCCCGCGCGTTATATGTGGTTACGTCAGCAACTTGATGCACCTGAGCTGCCACTGGCTGATTGTCCTGATGTCAGCGAATTTCGTCGCAAAGCCCCGCTTGATGAAATTGCACTGGTATTTGCCAGCGAACGGATTGCCGAACCCGCCAGTATGTTGGGGCATGCGTTTTTGAAATTAACAGGCAAGAATGCGACAGGTCAATCTGTCAGCCATGCAATTACTTTTTACACCGATGCGAATACGTTGAATTTGCCTAAACTGCTGTTCGATAGCATGGTAATCGGGAAGCAAGGCTATTTCAGTCTCACGCCGTATGCCGAACAACAGCAACGCTATGTGGATGAAGAACAGCGTAATTTATGGGAATACACACTTGCGTTGAGTCGTGAACAAACCGAGCTGATAGGTTTACATTTATTGGAGTTGAAGCAAACCCACCTAACGTATTTTTTTCAAAAATATAATTGCGCGACGGTGCTGAATTTTATCTTGGCGGTATCGGGTAAAAATATCGCGACAGATGGCTGGATATTAACGCCCAACGATTTAATTAAACATGCTCAGCACGCAGGGCTGATTAGCGAAACGCGCGTCATAACTCCAAGTCGATGGTTACTCTTAAACCTTTCCCAACAAGTTGGCGCGGCACAACGCGATGCTCTGATTAAGCAAGTCAAGCTAGGCACAGCAAGTGAATATGTTGCGCAGCAAACTGGCGATTCCGCGTATCTCAATTTGGAATTAGCGCGCGCCTATAACCAATACGCTTACCTGACGCAACACCTAGCGCAAGCGCGATGGCATGAAAATGAAGCCAGCTTAAACAAGCTAAAACAACAGCGGTTTGCAGCATGGTCACTCAGCAACAATAACCGTTACGACCCCGTCAATACGCCCGCTGATAGTCAACTAACGGTTAGCTCGCAGTACGACCAGAATGGTTCTGCAATGAGCCTGACGCTGCTGCCTGTGTCGCATACTTTGCATGATGACAACCGAGCTTATGCGAATGAATCCAGCCTCCAATTATTTGCGACCACACTAAAAATTCCGACGCGTAGTCAGCAAATCGAATTAGACCAACTCACTATTTTTGAAATGCAATCTTTGCTGCCTTACGACGCAATTACAGGTGGCGCAGCGAGCCGTTTTCGACTGTCAATCGAGCAACAAAGAGATCATTTGTTGTTACTACATCGCGTGTTTGCCATAAGTGGTGGCTACGGTCTCAATCAAAGAGTGACCGACGATATAGATGCGTACGCGTTGCTCGGCGGTGGCATTAGTTACACAGGGGTGCGCGGATTTCTTTATACGACTATGGAATCGGGCGCAATCATGCGTGAAGTATGGGAAATGAAAAGTGCTTTGCTACTAACCCGTACCGACCATCAATTTGCAGTGAATTCGCATTACTACACTGCCAGCCTGAATCAAACGAAATTTCTAACTTCTGACACTAGCATCAGCTTTGATTGGCAGCGCGACTTTAATCAAAGCCAGCAGCAACACCGTGTTGCATTCTCGTTAAAGCGGCTGTTTTAAGCCCTTTAGCTTCCGCCCAGCACCAACAAATTTTTCGCTTTTGCACCAGCAATCGCAGTGAGCGGAATGCCTCTATCTAGCGTGACAAATCGTCCGCTTTGTTGGGTGGCAAGGGCGAGCAAATAAACATCGGTGAGATGGCGTGAGCTGAGAATTTTTTGCCAGTCCACTGTGTCACTCAATAAGCTGACCGAGTCCGACCAAAATTCATGCGCGTGATGTTGCGTCGCCGCAGTCAAGCGTTCCGCAATTTGCGCAGCGGGAACGGCATTCGGGTAGCTGGGTTGCGACAAAATGCGCAAACAGCCATTTTGCGTAATCGGGCACGAAGCCCAACCCGCCTTGAGATGCGCGCCTAACCAGTCGCTCACCAAAGCATGATGAACATGGTTGCTATCGAACAATGCAATCAGCACGTTGACATCTAGTAGCGCGCGCATCACACGCCTTCCGCATCACGCAAGCGATTGACCAAATCGTTGGTTGTGACACTTTTTCCTTTAGGCAAAGGCTGAAATCCAGCCACACCCGATGTGCGCCTTTTACCCGTCTTTAATTCGGCTTGCCCAGTCAGCACCTGGCGCAACATGCCCGACACCACTTGTCCTGCTGACACATTTCGATGGCGAGCCAACTCCTTAGCGGCGGTTAACAGGTCATCATCTATGTCTAATGTTGTTCTCATCGCTAACTCCTTTCAAAAATGATGCGCTGATGTTAGCGCATCATTTTTGAAAATTCAATCTTTACGCTTGATGTGAATGCGTGCGGCAGGCAATAAAAAAGGCTCACCAAATTGATGAGCCTTTTGAGTAACAGGTGAAGTCAGCCGTTAAGCCGGGTTCTGTCGTGGACAGTCATTCCTCTAGGCGTTTCGTTACCTGACGCTCAAGCAATCTACCCGCTGACGACGCGAGCCACGCCAATGTCAGCCTATTTGATCTTGCTCCGAATGGGGTTTACCTTGCCACGAGTGTTACCACTCGCGCGGTGAGCTCTTACCTCGCCATTTCGCCCTTACCTGATCCAAACCACATCCTTGCGGAAAAATTTAGCCATCGGCGGTATGTTTTCTGTGGCACTTTCCATCACCTCACGGTGTCCGGCCATTAACCGGCATTCTGCTCTATGGAGCCCGGACTTTCCTCTCCGTACCAACTTCATACGCAGCGACTGTCTAGCCAACTTCGAGGTAAATTTTACCACAGCGGTACAGCTTGAATGCGTTTGGTGGTGTAGTGCTTTAGAAGGCTGGGCTAATTTGCAAACTAATACCTAGCGTTTTCCATTGCTGCGCTTCCTCTTGTAAGGCCGCTTCGGTCAGTGCATTTTGCGTCAACCAGTCACTAGAAATAGCCAAATGAAATTTGGCACCCGTGAATTGGGCGCGGATGGCGGGCAGTAATGTGTCGCTGCGATTACGATAAAACAAGCTGGCTAAACGTAAGCTCATCAATAGCAATAAATCCGTCGGGGCGGTCAGCGCACCTTTGCATTTATCTAGTCCACCGCGATGCGCGAGTGCCAGTACACTCATGCGTGTTTGTTCTTTTTTGGAGAAGCCTGGCATGTCGGCATGCGCCAAAATATACGCACTGTGTTTGTGATAGCCGCTGTGCGCGATACGCGTGCCGATTTCGTGCAGACGCGTAATCCAACTTAGAAACTGTAAGGAAGTTTCGGCTTCATCATCACCCAAAAATTGTTCGGCTAATAATTGCGCTAACTGGCCGACGCGCTGCGCTTGTTTGCTATCAATTTGGTAGCGGCGCATAAAGTTTTGCACCGTGATGTCGCGCATATCAGCGTTGTGCGCACGTCCCCACAAGTCATACAGCACGCCTTCGCGCAACGCACCAAGCGCAGGCTGCATCTGCTGAATTCCTAATTCGTAAAAGGCCGCATACATAATGGCAAAACCGCCCGCAAATGCGGCAAGGCGATCGGTTTTCAAACCATGCAGCTCCAGCTTTTGCACCTCGCCGACCTTCAAAATATGACTGCGTAATTTTTCTAGTCCAGCTCGCGTGATGCCACTGTCGCTGTAGCCATTTTGTTCTAACACTTCGCAGAGCATTTTAGCCGTGCCTGACGACCCCCAGGCTTCTTGCCATTGCCCACGGTAGGTACTCGCAATCGTTTGCAGCTCGCTACGCGCGGCAAGTTCAGCTTCGTGTAGCGCGGCTTTGGTAATTTTTCCGTTAGCGAAAAAGCGCGCACTGAAGCTCACGCAGCCCATGTACAAACTTTCTAACTTTATCGGCGTAAGGCCGCTGCCAATAATAAATTCGGTCGAACCGCCGCCAATATCCATCACTAAACGCGGCATGCTAGCAGGCGGCAAACCATGCGCCACCCCCTGATAAATCAGGCGCGCTTCTTCGCGTCCCGCAATCACTTCAATCGGGAAACCCAGTACTTTTTCAGCTTGCGGAATAAATTCGGTGGCATTTTTTGCCACGCGTAAAGAATTAGTGCCGACTGCACGCACCGCTTCTATGGGCATACCACGCAAGCGTTCGGCAAAACGTGCCAAGGCAGTCAGCGCACGTTGTTGCGCAGCGGCATCAAGATAATTATCAGCGGTAAGCCCTGCGGCGAGGCGCACCGCTTCGCGCATCCCGTCTTGCATATAGAGTTGTTCCCCCTCGACGCGCGCGATTTGCAGCCGAAAGCTATTCGAGCCTAAATCAACGGCAGCTAGGAGTGGATGAGCTTGCACGGGAATTACTGCTGAACTTCGCGTTCGATTTCGTCGGTGGTAACGTGACGCACATCGCGTCCTTTAACCATATAAATAACATATTCCGCCATGTTTTGCGCGTGATCGCCGATGCGTTCAATGGCTTTGGCGACGAATAAAATTTCCAACGAAGTCGAAATGGTACGCGGATCTTCCATCATAAAAGTGATGAGATAACGCATGATGGAACGGAACTCTTCATCGACTTGATCGTCTTGTCGCACCACTTGCGCTGCCATCATTACATCCAAGCGAGCAAAGGCATCCAAGGCTTTGCGTAACATATCCACAGCGATTTCAGAGGCGTTTTTAATTTCGTGATAACGCGGGAAAGCCAGCACATTTTTTTGCGACAACATCTTCGCCATACGCGCAATTTTTTCCGCTTCGTCGCCGATGCGTTCCAAATCGGTGATGGTTTTCACCACAGTCATAATCAAACGTAAATCGCCTGCGGTGGGTTGGCGACGCGCAATCATTTGGCTACAAGCTTCGTCGATTTTTACTTCCATCGCATTAACGCGATGATCTTCGGTTATCACGCGATTCATCAACGCGACATCACCGTTTATAAGCGATTCAATCGCATTTTTAATTTGGCTTTCCACCAAGCCGCCCATTTGCAACACACTGGCACGGATTGATTCGAGCTCGGTGTCAAACTGTTTGGAAATATGATCGTTATTCGGCATGGCTATTCCTTCAAATTAAAACAATCGAACACTATGTAACAACAATATGAAAATTTAATGACGGCTTAAACGGTATAGGTTTTTACGCCTTCGGGTGTACCCAACAACAAGACATCAGCGGCGCGGCGCGCAAATAAACCATTGGTGACGACCCCTGCAATATGGTCTAAAGCCGATTCCAATTCCACTGGATTCATAATTTGCAAACCGTGTACATCTAAAATGATATTACCATTATCAGTGGTGAAACCTTCGCGCAATTTGGGCTGCCCGCCGAGCGCAATCAGTTGACGTGCCACACCGCTACGCGCCATCGGAATGACTTCAATGGGCAACGGAAATTTACCCAACACATCGACCAATTTAGAGCTGTCGCACAGACAGATAAATTTTTTGCTACATGAGGCAACAATTTTTTCGCGGGTCAGCGCGCCACCACCACCTTTAACCATATGTAAGTGGCGCGTAATTTCATCTGCACCATCCACATACACAGGCATCTCGCCCGCATCATTCAGGCTAAAAACTTCGATGCCGTGTGCAGCGAGGCGTTTTGCCGAGGCTTCTGAACTGGCTACCGCGCCGCGAATTTTGTGTTTAATTTTGGCTAGCTCATCAATGAACATATTGGCAGTCGAGCCTGTGCCCACACCAACGATACAATCAGCTGGAACATAAGCAATCGCCGCTGCTGCTACGGCACGTTTCAAATCATCTTGACTTAACATTTGACACACTCTCCCAAAAAATTAGCGGCGGATTATTGCAGGAATTGCCGCACTTAGGAAACTCATCGCAATTTCATGATTTACAGTCTGCTATGTTTGACGAGATGGCTTAACAAAAAGCACTGCTGTGGTAAGCTGCGCGGCCTTGTCTTTAGACCGTTTCCGTTCAGTTTATGTCGTCCATTTCTGCCTTAATCAATCAGCTTATCCGTCCCGAAATTTTGGCGTTAAACGCGTATCACGTTCCCGCCAGCGCGGGCATGGTTAAGCTCGATGCGATGGAAAATCCTTATCTTGTTCCCACTGCCTTGCGCGCCGAAATTGCGGCAGCGGTAAGCGATGCCGCCATCAATCGTTATCCAGACCCAAGCGCAGCAGTATTACGCCAGAAAATCCACGGGTTGTTGCAGTTGGGTAAGGAGCAGGACGTGTTGCTGGGTAATGGTTCGGACGAGCTGATTCAACTGTTGGCAATGGCGGTGCATCAACCCAATGCGATTTTACTTAGCGTCGAACCCTCGTTTGTGATGTACAAAATGATTGCCACGTTTTTGGGGATGCGCTACGTCGGTGTGCCGCTCGCAGCTGATTTTTCGCTCGATATGGATGCGATGTTGGCGACCATCGCGCGTGATCAACCCGCGCTGATTTTCTTGGCATACCCGAACAATCCGACTGCCAATTCTTTTGCTGCGGCGGACCTTAAAAAAATTATCGCCGCCGCACCAGGCTTAGTGGTGATTGATGAAGCCTATTACGCATTTGCCGAAGATAGCTTTGTTGGGCATCTCGCGGACTATCCGAATTTGCTGGTGATGCGTACTTTCTCTAAGCTGGGCATGGCGGGTCTGCGGCTAGGCTTTTTGGTTGGTGATAAGCGTTGGTTGGAGCAGCTCGATAAGCTGCGCTTGCCGTATAATGTTGGCGTTTTGCCGCAAGTTGTTGCGGCAAAATTGTTAGCACATCACGATGTGTTATTAGCGCAGGCAGCACAAATCAAACAAGATCGTAGTGAATTGGCGCAGCGATTAAGTGCCATCAATGGCGTGCAAGTTTTTGCCAGCTCGGCGAATTTTTTATTGTTGCGGGTTACCCACGCAACAGAAATCTTCGAGGGCTTAAAACAGCGCGGCGTGCTGATTAAAAACTTGCACGGCAGTCACGCGATGCTAGAAAACTGTTTGCGCGTAACCATTGGCACACCAAAAGAAAACGAGCAGTTCTTAGCGGCTTTTCAAGCAAGCCTGCCGCAACCATAGCGAGTTGCGGTGGAGACTGTTGTACTCGAAGGGTGAACCTTTAGATTATGTAGTAACCAAAACGAGCGGTTTTTAGTAGTTGGCAAAGAATTTTTTGTAGTTTGGGCGAAAAACCCGACTTATCCGAAGCGGAGAAAATAATGCGTAGTGCAACGGTCACACGAAATACTTTAGAAACTCAAATCAGCGTTACGCTGAATTTAGATGGCACGGGCAAAGCCAAGTTTGCTACCGGCTTGCCGTTTCTAGACCACATGCTCGACCAAATTGCGCGCCACGGTTTGCTCGACTTTGACATCGTCGCCAAAGGTGATTTGCATATCGACGCACATCACACCGTTGAAGACATCGGCATCACGTTAGGACAAGCATTCAATCAGGCGGTCGGCGATAAAAAAGGGTTACGTCGCTACGGTCATGCTTATGTGCCGCTCGATGAAGCGTTGTCGCGCGTAGTGTTGGATTTATCGGGTCGTCCTGGCTTGGAATTTAATTGTGAGTTTGTACGCGGCAGCATCGGCAACTTTGACGTGGATTTATTCCATGAATTTTTTCAAGGTTTCACCAATCACGCGCTAGTGACTTTGCATATCGACAATCTCGCGGGCAACAACGCGCATCATCAAGCCGAGACTATTTTCAAAGCCTTCGGACGCGCGCTGCGCATGGCGTTAGAGCACGATCCACGCATGGCGGGCATGATGCCGTCCACGAAAGGTTCGTTATAACAGCTCGCCACAGCGCGCAGAAAACAGGACAGATTTGCGATGCCAGCCTGCTCTGTGGACGCGCTGTTCTCTGTGGCAAAAATGGATAAATGTAAATGGTAGATGTAGCAATTATTGATTACGGCATGGGCAATTTGCGCTCGGTGGAACAAGCCTTGCGCCATGTCGCACCGACTGCCAATGTCGTGGTAACCGATGATGCTAAGGTGATTGCCAACGCCGCGCGCGTGGTATTTCCGGGGCAAGGCGCAATGCCAGATTGTATGCGTGAGCTGGATAGTCGCAACTTGCGTGAGGCGGTGTTGCAAGCCGCACGCAGCAAGCCGTTTTTGGGAATTTGTATCGGCTTGCAAATGCTCTTTGAGCATAGCGAAGAAGGCGATGTGGCGGGCTTGGGGCTATTGCGTGGCAAGGTGTCGCGTTTTGCGCACGGTCTGCAAGATGCGCAAGGCAATCGTCTCAAAGTGCCGCACATGGGTTGGAATCAAGTACATCAAACTCACCCAGAACATGCGCTGTGGAATGACATCGCACCCGATGCGCGCTTTTATTATGTACACAGTTATTTTGTGCAGCCTGACGATATGAACTTGGTGCAAGCAAGCAGCGATTATCCGCAGCCATTTGTGTGCGCGGTGGCGCAACAGAATTTATTTGCGGTGCAGTTTCATCCCGAAAAAAGCCATACCGCTGGCTTGCAGTTGTTACAAAATTTTACCCAGTGGAATCCTTAAGGCTTGCCTTAAAATCGAAATTTCGTCGCGATGCGGTGTTGCTCACAAAAAATTATTCCTTACATATTAAAATATGCTGCGTCACAATTTTTTGTTCGCGCCTTGCCTAGCTTAGAAATTTCAATTTTAAGAACTCTCTTTTAATTTTTAACTTTACGACCATGCTCATTATTCCTGCGATTGACTTAAAAGACGGTAACTGTGTGCGCCTCAAACAAGGCGAGATGGAAGGCGCAACAGTGTTTTCAGATGACCCTGCCGCGATGGCGAAACATTGGTTAGCGCAAGGTGCACGCCGTTTACATCTGGTTGATTTGAACGGTGCGTTTGCGGGCAAACCGAAAAATGAAGCGGCGGTGCGCAGCATTGTCGAAGCTGTCGGGCAAGATGTGCCCGTGCAACTTGGTGGCGGCATACGCGATTTAGCGACCATCGAACGCTATCTCGATTTAGGCATTACTTACATTATTGTCGGCACGGCAGCAGTTAAAGTGCCCGGCTTTTTGCACGAAGCGTGCGATGCGTTTCCAGGCCACATCATGGTGGGCTTGGATGCCAAAGGCGGAAAAGTTGCGGTAGATGGTTGGTCAAAATTGACAGGGCATGACGTAGGTGATTTGGCAAAACGCTTTGAAGACTATGGCGTAGAGGCGATTATTTATACCGACATCGGCCGCGACGGCATGATGGGCGGGGTGAACATTCCCGCCACAGTTGAGTTGGCGCGTCCCTTGCGTGTGCCTGTGATTGCCAGCGGCGGCGTGACTAATTTGGATGATGTGCGCGCACTGGCGGCGGTATATCAAGAAGGCATCACGGGCGTAATTACGGGTCGCGCGATTTACGAAGGCACGTTAGATTTGCGTGCTGCGCAAGCCTTGGCGGATGAGTTGACCCCCATCAAACTTTCTACCCTGAAATAAATTCTATGCTGGCAAAACGTATTATTCCTTGCTTGGATGTGACCGCTGGACGCGTGGTGAAAGGCGTGAGCTTCGTCGAGTTACGCGACGCGGGTGATCCCGTCGAAATCGCAAAACGCTATAACGCGCAAGGCGCGGACGAGCTGACTTTTTTGGACATCACAGCCAGCTCGGATGACCGAGGCATTATTTTTCGCATCATCGAGCAAGTCGCCTCGCAAGTATTTATTCCACTGACGGTAGGCGGAGGCGTGCGGGAAGTGAATGACGTGCGCAATCTGCTCAATGCGGGCGCGGATAAAGTCAGCATGAACACGCAAGCGGTGGTCAATCCGCAGTTGGTGGCCGATGCGGCGGCGCGTTACGGTTCGCAATGTATTGTGGTGGCGATTGATGCCAAACAAGTCGCGCCAAATCGTTGGGAAGTGTTCACCCACGGCGGTCGCAAGGCGACGGGACTAGATGTGGTGGCGTGGGCAAAAAATATGCAGACCTTGGGCGCGGGCGAAATTTTGCTAACTAGTATGGACTGCGATGGACAGAAAAAAGGCTTTGATTTAGCCCTCACTCGCGCGGTTACCGACGCGCTGGAAATCCCCGTGATTGCGAGTGGCGGCGTGGGTAATTTGCAGCATCTAGCCGACGGCGTGAAGTTGGGCGGCGCGGATGCCGTATTGGCCGCGAGCATTTTCCACTTCGGTGAATACACCGTGCCAGAAGCTAAGCGTTTTATGGCAGAACAAGGTATTGAGGTGCGGCTGTAAATACGCAAGAAATTTGCCACAGAGGACACAGAGAGCGCAGAGAAAGACAAAGTCTGGTGCGAGGTTTTCTCGGTTTCCTCTGTGAGCTCTGTGGCTAATTTGAGGTTTTTATGAGTGATAAATGGCTGAATAAAATCAACTGGGCTGAGGACGGTTTAGTGCCTGCGATTGCACAAGATGCGGCGACGGGACGCGTGTTGATGGTGGCGTGGATGAACCGCGATGCGTTGCGTTTAACCGTGGCAAAAAATCAAGCTGTGTATTGGTCGCGCTCACGCAAAAAGCTGTGGCACAAAGGCGAAGAATCGGGGCATTTTCAAGTGGTCAAAGAAATCCGCGTGGACTGCGATGCCGATGTGATTTTGTTGCAAATCGAACAGCAAGGCGGTATTGCTTGCCATACTGGACGCGAAAGTTGCTTCTTTAGTAAGTTAGAAAATGGCGTGTGGACTGAGGTCGATGCGGTGTTAAAAAATCCTGATGAGATTTATAAAAAATGAATGACACTTTGCAACGCTTAACCGCCACGCTAGCGGCACGCAAAACCGCCGCACCAGAGAGTTCGTATGTAGCGAAATTATTCAGCAAAGGCGAAGATGCGATCCTGAAAAAAGTCATCGAAGAAGCGGGCGAAGTATTGCTAGCGAGTAAAGATGGCGATGCGCAACATTTGGTTTATGAAGTCGCCGATTTATGGTTTCACAGCATGGTGTTGTTGGCGCATCACGGCTTGACTGCCCAAGATGTGTTGAGTGAATTAGCGCGCCGCGAAGGCTTGTCGGGTCTCGTCGAAAAAGCCAATCGAGCCAAAGAATAAACTGGGAATAAACATGAGCGATTGCCTATTTTGCAAAATTATTCGCGGTGAAATTCCGAGCCGAAAAATTTATGAAGATGATGACGTTTACGCGTTTCACGACATTCATCCCGTCGCGCCAGTGCACTTTATGTTGATACCAAAATTACATTTGGATTCGTTGGCGCAAGCGGAACAAAAGCACGCGGCGTTACTGGGCAAGATGTTGGTGTTAGCCCCTCAGTTGGCGTTAGCACAAGGCTTGGATAAAGGCTTTCGTACTGTAATTAACACAGGCAAAGGCGGCGGGCAGGAAGTGTTTCATTTGCATATTCATATTTTGGGTGGCGGGCATATTCCACCGATGATTCAACGTAGTTAATTATTTTAAGGAGAGCGTCATGGGTTCATTCAGTATTTGGCATTGGTTGATTGTGTTGTTGGTAATCGTGCTGATTTTTGGTACGAAAAAACTGCGCAATATCGGTAGCGACTTGGGCGGCGCAGTGAAGGGTTTCAAAGAAGGTATGAAGTCTGAAGGCGACACAGCCAAGCAAGTTGACGCTCAACACGCCTCAACCATCGAAGGCGAAGTCAAAGACAAAAATTCTACGCACGGTTAAATCACGATTTAGTTCGTGTTAGAACATGTTTGAATTTAGCTTTTCTGAACTGATGGTGGTGATGCTGGTGGCGTTAGTCGTCATCGGGCCTGAACGCCTGCCCAAAGTTGCCCGCACGCTAGGGCTGCTGTGGGGACGCGCGCAACGCTATGTACACGGCGTGCGCGCTGACATCGAACGCGACTTAGCTGTTGCCGAATTTCAACAACTCAAAGCTAAAGTACAGGCCGAAGCGGATGCGGCGCAACAGGCCGTGCAAGCGTTAGATAAAAATCTCGCCGCGCAAGCGCAGCAACTTAATCAAGGCATCGCCGCACTCGAAAAGCCTGTCTCAACTAAGCCCCTCGAATGACCACCACAGAAAGTTTTATCGCGCATTTGTTGGAGTTACGCACTCGCTTGCTGCACTCGGTGGTGGCGTTGTTGCTGGTGTTTGTCGCGCTATTTCCGTGGGCGGCAAATTTGTACACTTGGCTGGCACAACCGTTGTTAGCCAAGCTGCCCAAAGGTGCGCAGATGATCGCCACCGATGTCACCACGCCATTTTTTGTGCCCCTCAAAGTGGCGATGATGGCGGCATTTTTAATCGCGCTGCCCTACATCCTTTATCAAATCTGGCGATTCATCGCACCAGGTTTGTACGCCCACGAAAAGCGGCTGGTGTGGCCGCTGATTTTTGCCAGCACGCTGTTGTTTTTTTGCGGCATGGCATTCGCTTACTTTGCGGTATTCCCGATTGTGTTCGGCTTTATCACCGCCAGCGCGCCGCAAGGTGTGGCGGTGATGACGGACATCGACAAATATCTAAGCTTTGTGCTGGGCATGTTTATGGCGTTTGGCATCACCTTTCAAGTACCTGTGGCGGTGGTGATTTTGGTGCGCATGGGCTTGGTGACGGTCGCCAAACTGCGCGACATTCGCCGCTATGTCATCGTCGGCGCATTTATTGTTGGCGCAATTTTTACCCCGCCCGATGTGGTGTCGCAGTTCATGCTGGCGATGCCGCTATGGTTGCTTTACGAGGCGGGCATCGTGGTGGCGAGTTGGCTGCAACCGCACAAAAACGACACCTTGGGCAACACAGTTTAGTCAGCAATCAATCCGAGTGATGCAGCATCTGCACAAGTTTGCAGCATGGCTTGTGCCTAAAACCTAGCCGCCCCAGTGCCATTACAGCTCTAGCGGCGCGTTGCGAGTTTCGGGCAGAAACAACATGCCCACCACCGAAGCCATAATCAGCAAGCCCACGGGATACCACAGTCCTGCACTGGGATTGCCTGCATTAACACTTAACCAAGTAATCATAAACGGCGACATGCCGCCGATCCAGCCCGCGCTTAAATTGTGCGGCAAGGCCACGGCGGTGTAACGCGTACGGGCAGGGAATAGTTCCGCCAGCGTGGCGGTTTGCGGGCCTGTTATCAGCGCGACGGCTAGTAGCGGGAATAGCAGCAGCAAGAAAATCATAGGCGCGTTGACCTGCGCAGCGTCAGCTTGTGCAATCCAGCCCGCTTGTTTGAGTTGCGCGGTGAGCTGCGTTTCTGGCAAAGCAGCGGCTTCTCTATTGATGAAAATTTCAGTAGTTGGAGCGGTTTGTAAGGTGTACGTCACGCCTAATTTGGCGAATAATTTTTGGCTGGCTTCGCACGCGTTGCGTGGCTCGATAAAGGGGTTGTAATGACACTCGCTGCCTTGCAATACCACAGTTACTTCGCGATTAAAGCGTTCCAGCGCGGGATTACCGTAGTGCATCAAGCCGTGGAACACGGGCAAAATTGACAGCGCACCTAACAACAAACCTGCCAGCAATACGGGACGGCGACCGATTTTGTCGGACAACCATCCGCACGCAATGGTGAGCGGAATCAGCAGCAAGGTAGTCATCATTACCAACTGGCTAGCAGTTTGCGCGTCGAGTTTGACCACAGTTTTGAGATAAACATTGGTGTAAATCTGCGACGAGAAAAACAGCAGCGAGCCGCCCGCCGAAATACAGAAAAACAACAACGCCATACGACCTAGCGTGTGGCGATTTTTTAACGCTTCGCGCAGCGGCGTTTTGCTCAAACCGTGCTGTGCGCGCAGCTCGGCAAACACGGGCGATTCGTGCATCGCGATGCGACTTTTTAGCGAGATGGCAAGCAACACTGCCGAGAATAAAAATGGCACGCGCCAGCCCCATTCGTGAAATTGCGCGTCGCTCAAATAGGCTTGCAACAGTACGACTTGCAAGGTCGAAACTAAGATCCCCAACGGTCCCATCAGTTGCAATACGCTGGTGTATGCGCCACGTTTATAGGCGGGTGCGTGTTCGGTGAGATACACCGCTGCCCCACCGATTTCACCGCCGACGGCGAAGCCTTGCACTAAGCGCAGCAACACCAGCAAGGCGGGAGCCCATAGTCCAATTTGTGCGTAAGTCGGCAACAGTCCCACGCAAAAAGTCGCCACGCCCATCAACACGATGGTGGCGATAAACACGGGACGACGACCGTATTTATCGCCTAGCGAGCCAAACAAGGCCGCACCCAACGGTCGCACTAACATGCCCACGCCGAAGATTGCCAAGCTACTTAACGTCGCCGCGACGGCATTGCCCGCAGGGAAAAACAGCACGCCGAAATAAGTGGCGAGCGAGGCAAAGGTGAGGAAGTCGTACCACTCTAAAAACGTGCCGAAGCATGCGGCGAGGGCAACTTTGCGTTGCATCGGTGAGACTGAGGAGCTGCTGGACATGGCGCGTACCGTGAATAAAAAAGCGCGCGATTATCGCATTAAATCCATGCCTCGCAGTCCACTAAAAAATTAGCCTAGCATCGTTGCAATGTTTATCTTCACTAAACCCATCTGCATCACACGCTGCAATTACGCCACCGTATGCCGCTGCTACTGAATGTATTTAACCCATGAGCTATCGCTAGCAGCCTTGCTCGCCTATGTCATCAAGCAACGACGATGCTGTTGAGTAGGATTGCGGGGGCGGTAATGCAAGGGATGTGGCGCATAGCGGCGTTCCTTTGAGTGAAGGGAACTCACACCTTAATGCGGCAATGTTACGCAGCCATGACGAAACTAACGCACCTTAAATTGCCCCATGATGTTTAGCAACGCGGCGGCTTTGTCCCAGGTTTCTTGATACTCCGCCGCGCAATCTGAGTCGGCCACGATGCCGCCGCCAACATGAGCTTGAATCACACCGTTGTGATACACCAAAGTACGAATGACGATGTTGCTGTCCATGTTGCCGTCAAAGCCGATATAGCCGATTACGCCGCAATACACGCCGCGCGAATGAGGTTCGATTTCATCAATAATGTGCATAGCGCGTTGCTTGGGCGCACCAGTAATCGAGCCACCAGGAAAGCTGTCGCGTAACACATCCAGCGCGTCGCAGCCCTCTGCCAGCTTGCCTTGCACCGTGCTCACTAGGTGATGCACGTTGGCATAACTTTCCAGTGCAAAAAGTTTCGGCACACTGACGCTGCCAGGCACGCAATGCTTGCCTAAATCGTTGCGCAACAAATCAACAATCATTAAATTTTCGGCGCGATCTTTAGGGTGATGCAACAACTCGTCAGCGAGCGCGGCATCTTGCGTTTTATCGGCATGGCGTGGACGCGTACCTTTAATCGGCTTCGTTTCGACCCAGCCATTTTGGACACTCAAAAAGCGTTCGGGCGAGGCACATAAAATCTGTACATCAGGCAAATCCATAAATGCTGAGAACGGCGCAGGACTTAGGCTGCGCAATGCTAAATATGCCGCGTAGGCATCGCCGCTGGCGGGCGCGCTCAAGCGTTGTGCAAGGTTAATTTGGTAGCAATCGCCCGCGTGTAAATAGCTTTGCACTTGCGCAAAAGCGGCACGATAACGAGCAGCGGAAAAATTGCTTGTTACTTCGCCCTGCACCGCAAAATCGTTGCGTAATTGAGGTGCATCGCCGCGCAAACGCTGCTCGATTTCCAACAACAAAGTTGGCGTGTCGGCGTAGCGCAAATGCGATACTAAACGACAACGTTTTAACGCATGGTCGATGACCAACGCCCAGTCGTAAATCGCCACCGATAACAAGGGAAAATCATCTTGCGCACGCGCAGCTAAAGCAAAATTTTGCCGCGCCAAGTCGTACGACCAATAACCTAATGCGCCACCTGCAAACGGAATATCAGCAATCGCAGCAAGTGGTGCGCCCAGCGCAGCGCGCACTTGTGCAAATGGTGCGCTGGCAGAGCTGTCTAGCCTGTGATGCGGTGCGGCACACAAAATGTCGTAGCGCGCCAAGTTGGCACTATCCAGCCAAACCGCATGTGGCAAAACGCGCAAGCGCGAAAAATAATGCGCGGCTGCGTTAGGCAGATACGGGAATTCAAGCGAATAAAAACTCACCGTGTCGTCTTTCTAATTAGCAATCTAACCATATAAATTTTCTCGTGGGCGAGGCGTGCCGTTGAAAAAATAGCCCCCTAAAAAACAAAAAACTCCCAAACATAATTTGCGAGTTTAATCGTTACTACTGTTGCAACATGACTACTGTGAGAGCCCCCAAAGCCTAAGCGTTAGGGGCTGACACCACAGCCCTGTTTAGTTTGGCTTACCAATCCCTGGTGTCGGAAAAGGCCAAGTTGCGGCCGGTCGAACTGGGGCGGGTGAAGACGGCGCAACCACTGAAGGCTTGGCAATCACAGTCGCCGCTTTAGCAACCACAGGCTTAGCCGCTGGCTTGGTCACTGCGACTTTTTTGACTGCTACGGGCTTCGTCGCAGTGACGGCTTTCTTCGCTGCGGGTTTAGCTGCTACGGCTTTTTTAACAGCAGGCTTTTTAGCTGCCACGGCTTTTTTCGCCGCCACAGGTTTCTTAGCTGCAACCACTTTTTTCACTGCTGGTTTTTTCGCTGCGACAGCTTTCTTAGCGACGACTTTCTTCGCTGCGGGTTTAGCTGCTACGGCTTTTTTAACAGCAGGCTTTTTAGC
>JAVHRN010000083.1:0-9799 GCA_036171695.1 Gallionella sp. | reverse complement strand
TTTTTTCGCTGCGACAGCTTTCTTAGCGACGACTTTCTTCGCTGCGGGTTTAGCTACTACGGCTTTTTTAACAGCGGGCTTCTTCGCTACCACGGCTTTTTTCGACGCCACAGGTTTCTTAGCTGCAACAACTTTCTTCACTGCTGGTTTTTTCGCGGCGACAACCTTCTTCGCTGCTGGTTTAGCTTTCTTTACTGCTGCCATTTCGTTCTCCTTCTGATGAGATTAAAAAAATACAACACCTACGATTACTACCCCCTCAGCTCGTGCGTTGTGGCAATCACGATCTAAAGCCTAAACCTAAAATCTAAGGCCTCTTAAATTGAGCCGATAGATAAGCGTTTATCAGCGGCGCTGGTTAAAATTTTAAGCTGCACTATCAGTCCCAAGATAACGCGCCGCCTGTTTGATATTCAGTTACGCGCGTTTCAAAAAAGTTTTTCTCTTTTTTCAGATCAATCATTTCCGCCATCCAAGGAAAAGGATTAGTCGCACCTTGGTACAAAATATCTACACCAATTTGTTGGCAACGGCGATTCGCAATGAAGCGTAAATACTCTTTGAACATCGAGGCATTCAAGCCCAGTACGCCGCGCGGCATGGTGTCTTCGGCATAAGCATATTCAAGCTCCACGCCTTTTTGAAACAGCGCGCGAATTTCCTCACGGAATTCGGCTGTCCACAAATGAGGGTTTTCCATTTTGATTTGGTTAATTACATCCACGCCAAAATTGAGGTGCATCGACTCATCGCGCAAAATATATTGGTATTGCTCCGCCGCGCCGGTCATTTTATTTTGCCGACCGAGTGCCAAAATCTGCACAAAACCGACATAGAAAAATAAGCCTTCCATAATGCAAGCGAACACAATCAAGCTGCGCAATAAATCTTGGTCAGCCTTGGGCGTGCCAGTTTTGAAAGCAGGATTAGTGAGAACGTCAATGAATGGCAGTAAAAATTCATCCTTGGCGCGAATGCTTTCAACTTCGTGATACATGTTGAAAATTTCGCCGTCATCCAAGCCCAAACTTTCCACAATGTATTGGTAAGCGTGCGTATGGATAGCCTCTTCAAAGGCTTGACGCAACAGGTATTGGCGACATTCTGGATTGCTGATATGACGGTAAGTGCCGAGTACGATATTGTTTGCCGCGAGACTATCAGCGGTGCTAAAGAAGCCTAAATTGCGTTTGATTAAACGGCGTTCGTCTTCGCTCAACTTGTCGCTTTTCCACAAAGCGATGTCGGCCGTCATATTGACTTCTTGCGGCATCCAATGATTCGCGCAGGCTGCCAAATACTTTTCCCAAGCCCATTTATATTTGAACGGAACAAGCTGATTGACATCAGCGTTGCAATTGATGATGCGCTTGTCTTCGACGCGGATACGACCCAGTGGCACTTTGTGCGTGAGTGCCGATGAGGATGAAACTGGATTCGTTTTTACCGCTTGCAAGTGCATTGAAGTTGTGTCATCTAAGTTCGATGCGCGCATCATACCTAAAGCATTTTCATTGCCTAGCGTTTTCTCTTCAAAAGTCAACATTATTTTTTTCCTCCTAAATTTTTCATTACTGACAGGCTTCACATTCTGGATTGTCGATCGAGCAAAATTGCGTTTCGGGCAGTGCGTCGGAACTGCTAGGAACAGCGTTCAATGCGCCTGCTTTACCCGTCGATTTTTCTGCTGAAGTTGCCCCTAAAGTGCGCAAATAGTAAGTCGTCTTCAAGCCACGCAACCAAGCCAGCTTATAGGTTTCATCGAGTTTACGACCCGACACACCCGCCATATAAATGTTTAAGGATTGCGCTTGATCTATCCATTTTTGCCGACGTGACGCGGCTTCAATAACCCAGCTCGGCTCGACCTCAAATGCGGTCGAATACAGGCTGCGTAATTCAGCAGGAATGCGATCAATTTTTGCCAAACTGCCGTCGAAGTATTTCAAATCGGCAATCATGACTTCGTCCCATAAACCCAACGCTTTTAAGTCGGCCACAAGGTAATCGTTCATCACCGTAAACTCGCCGGACAGATTTGATTTCACAAAAATGTTTTGGTAAGTCGGTTCGATACATGCCGACACGCCAATGATGTTAGAAATGGTTGCGGTTGGAGCAATGGCTACGCAGTTGGAATTGCGCATCCCGTGTTGCTTGATGCGCGCACGCAACGCGTTCCAATCCATGCTCACCGAGGTGTCCACTTCGACATAGCCGCCGCGCTCTTCGCGCAACATGTCTAGCGTGTCTTGCGGCAAGATGCCGCGATCCCACAAGCTGCCGCGATAGGTGGCATAACGACCACGCTGCTCAGCTAATTCGGTCGAGGCCCAATATGCGAAATAGCACACCGCTTCCATCGAACGATCGGCGAATTCCACCGCTTCTGGCGATGCATAAGGAATGCGCAAACTATGCAAACAATCTTGGAAACCCATGATGCCCAAACCGACTGGGCGATGTTTCATATTGGAATTGCGCGCCTTATCTACCGCGTAGTAATTGATGTCGATGACGTTATCCAACATGCGCATCGCGGTGCTGATAGTGCGTTGCAATTTTTCATGATCGAGCTGACCAAATTTTTCGTGTCCGTGCGGATACAAATGCGCCGCCAAATTCACCGAACCTAAGTTACATACAGCGATTTCGCTGTCGTTGGTATTGAGGGTAATTTCCGTACATAAATTTGAGCTATGCACCACGCCAACGTGTTGCTGCGGGCTGCGGATATTGCAAGGATCTTTGAAAGTAACCCACGGATGACCTGTTTCAAACAACATGGTCAACATCTTGCGCCACAAGCTCGATGCCTGAACGGTCTTGAAAACTTTAAGTTTACCGCTCGCCGCGAGGGCTTCATAAGCGGTGTAAGCGAGCTCAAATTCACGACCGAATTTGTCGTGCAAATCGACCGTATCATTCGGCGAAAACAGCGTCCAATCGCCGCCTTCCATGACGCGCTTCATAAACAAATCAGGAATCCAGTTAGCGGTATTCATGTCGTGAGTGCGACGGCGATCATCGCCCGTGTTTTTGCGCAAATCCAAAAACTCTTCGATGTCTAAATGCCACGTTTCCAAATATGCGCACACCGCGCCTTTGCGCTTGCCGCCTTGATTCACGGCAACAGCGGTGTCGTTGACCACTTTAAGGAATGGCACTACGCCTTGCGACTGGCCGTTCGTGCCTTTGATGCGTGCGCCCAGTGCGCGCACTGGTGTCCAGTCATTGCCTAAACCGCCAGCGAATTTTGATAGCAAAGCATTTTCTTTAATCGCGTCGTAGATGCCTTCTAAGTCATCTGCGACGGTCGTCAAATAGCACGATGACAATTGCGAACGACGCGTACCCGCATTAAATAGCGTCGGGGTTGAACTCATAAAATCAAAGCTCGACAACAAGCGATAAAACTCGATTGCGCGTTCATTTGGATTCGCTTCATTAAGCGATAAGCCCATCGCTACGCGCATAAAAAACGCTTGTGGCAACTCGATACGCTTTTCATTGATGTGTAAAAAATAGCGATCGAATAAAGTTTGCAGCCCCAAATAACCAAATTGCAAATCACGATTCGCATCGAGCTCTTTGCCTAAACGCGGCAAGTCAAATTGCGCCATTTTCGCATCTAGCAATTCCGCTTCAATCGCTTGTTTGATATAGCTTGGGAAATAAGTGGCGTAACGCGTTGCCATGTCGGCTTGATTCACTTCTTCACCCAACACTAAACTGCAAAAATCATTCAGCAACAAACGTGCCGTGACAAAATTATAAGCAGGGTCAGTTTCAATTAAAGCGCGCGCCGACAACACCAAGCATTTGCTAACTTCATGTTGCGGCACACCGTCATACAAATCTTTCAAAGTCGCTTTAATAATCAACTCAGGATTAACTGCCTCGCCTAAACCCACGCAAGCCGACACCACCAAAGCGTTGAGGCGATTCAAATCTAGCGGATGCAGCACACCGTTTAAGCCCACCACGTTAATCGCCACAGCAGGTTCAATCGCTTTTAATGCAGCGCGGCTGCGCGAGCGTTCTTCGCGATACAACACATAAGCGCGCGCCACATCGTGTTCGCCAGAACGCATCAAGCCCAGCTCAACTTGATCTTGAATATCTTCGATATGCAAAGTGCCGCCATGCGGCATACGGCGCGTTATCGCAATGACTAAATTTTGCGTGAGCTGCTCCACCATGTCGCGCACGCGCGCCGATGCCGCAGCTTGCGCACCGCCTACCGCGATGAAGGCTTTAGTTAAAGCGATGGCAATTTTGCTAGGCTCAAATGCCACCACCGAGCCATTGCGGCGAATGACGTTGTATTGATTGAAATTGGCTGAATTGCTAGGTTGATTAGGCATATTAAATGGGCTTGAAACAGAGGAAACGGCATTGGTGGCAAGTGCTTGCGGCATGAACTTCTCCCTGATAGATGGACAACGGAATGAATTTTACTGCCACTACATATAGTATTTTTTAGCGGCTGACTTACTAATTGTAGTAGCTGATGGCAAAAATACCAAGAAATAAAGCAAAAAAAAATGGCCTAGATAATTAGGCCGAGCTGCCATTCCTTATGCCATCAATAGATTAGGTATTGCTAATGCTTGTTAGGTAACGTAACCAGTCGAAAAATTCGCCTGGATCGGTTTTGCGTTGCGGGGCAATGTCGCTGTGTCCTGCGATACCCGCAATTGAATAGTGTGCGCGCAAGGCGCGCGTGAGCTGTTGCAAGGCGCGATATTGCGCATCTTCAAAAGCAAGGGTATCGCACCCTTCTAGTTCCACGCCGAGCGAATTGTCATTACAGCGCGGCTGCCCTTGCCAACACGATGCACCTGCGTGCCAAGCACGCTCTAGACACGACACAAATTGGATAATTTGCCCGTCGCGGCGAATAAAAAAATGTGCGGACACTTTGAGTTCAGCGATGGTTTGATAATAAGGATGAGCATGCACATCCAAGCTGTTGGTGAACAAACGCTGCACCCCATCGCCACCAAATTCATTGGGCGGCAAGCTGATGTTGTGGATGACCAGCAAGTTAATTACCCCATTAGGACGCGCATCACAGTTCGGTGATGGCACATGCAGCACGCCGCTCAACCAGCCTTGCGCATCAATTTTCATCATCTATCCCATCAGGCGCGCTAATCCCTAAACGTTCCATGCGATAGCGGATGGTGCGTAAATTTAAGCCCAATAATTTTGCCGCAGCGGTGCGATTAAAATAAGTTTGCGTCAGCGTCGCCAGCAAAGCGCGCCGCTCCACTTCGTCTAAATAATCCTGTAGCACATATTTTCCCGTGGGTAGTGCACTGACATCACCCGACACTACGGGCTGATTAGCGGTCGCATCTATCTGCAAATCCTCTGGCGTGATTAAGCCATCACTACACAATGCCAAAGCGCGCTCGATGATATTTTCCAGTTCGCGCACGTTGCCTGGGAAATCGTAGCCTTGCAGCACGCGCAAGGTGGCATCCGCAAACGCTACCTGCGCGCCCATTTTTAAGCGCGTCAGCGTGTGTTGCGCGATGTCCACCACATCCTCACGCAACTCACGCAGCGCGGGCATTTGAATGGGAATGACATTTAAGCGGTAGTACAAATCTTGGCGGAACTTGCCTTGTTTAACGCGTTCAGCCAAATCGTGATGTGTGGCACTAATGATGCGGACATCCACCGCTTCCTCAACAGTTGCACCTACTTTGCGCACGCGCTTTTCTTGTATCACGCGCAATAATTTCACTTGCATCGCTAGTGGCAAATCGGCGACTTCATCTAAAAATAAAGTGCCGCCTTGTGCTGCCTGAAAAAAACCATCGCGATCTTTATCGGCACCCGTGAACGCACCTTTTTTGTAACCGAAAAATTCGCTTTCCATTAAATTTTCGGGAATCGCGCCACAGTTCACCGCGATTAACGGCGCATCCGCGCGTACGCTGTGCTGCACAATCAGCCGCGTTGCCAGCTCTTTACCGCTGCCCGACTCGCCCGTGATATGCACTGGTGCTTGGCTTTTCGCCACGCGTGCAATCAAGTCGCGCACCTTGTGCATGGCGGGTGCATTGCCTAGCAACAATTGCGCGCTGCTATTTTTTTCGTCAGACACACGTAGCGCGGCTTGAACCAAATTACGCAACTGCTCTAGTGAAACGGGCTTACTCAAATAATCAAACGCGCCCGCTTTGAGCACCGTCACGGCGTTGTCCATATTGCCGTGCGCAGTAATCACCGCGACAGGCGTGGCAAGATTCTTGTGCGCGATGTACTCAACGATTTGCAAACCTTCGCCGTCAGGCATCCGCATATCGGTGAGGCATAAGTTGTAATGACGACTCGCTAACTTTTGCAAGGCTTGCGCGACATTGCTAGCTTTATCTACTTGCAAGCCCATTTTGGCCAAGGTGATTTCTAGCAGCTCTAAAATATCGGCCTCGTCATCGACGATAAGCACGCGCGAATTTTTATTAAGCGAATTCGTTTCCATCGTAATGTGTCGCTCCAAAAATAATGCCAAACGATGCGCCGATTTGACTCACGCGGGGTTG
This sequence comes from Gallionella sp., assembly GCA_036171695.1. Classification (GTDB taxonomy): domain Bacteria; phylum Pseudomonadota; class Gammaproteobacteria; order Burkholderiales; family Gallionellaceae; genus Gallionella. The sequence goes on along the minus strand of JAVHRN010000083.1, from coordinate 3,239 downwards.
ATAAATCAATTGCGCGCTATTTGCAGCGCACAGCTCTTTGGCGATATATAGACCTAAGCCAGTGCCTTGTTCGGCAGTGGTGAAAAACGGTTCAAATAATTTGGACTGCTGCGCAACTGGCACACCCTCGCCATCATCTTCAACAAACACGGCAAGCCGTTGGGCGATATTTTCACAGCGCAACAACAAACTGCCAGGCTGACAATGCCCGTGACGCAAACCATTCTTTAGCAAATTCCACAGCACTTGGCGTAACTGACCGCGATCAAATTGCACCGTCAGCAGGGTGTTGATTTCGAGCACCAATACGCCATCAGGCAGATGTTCGGCTTGATTAAATTCATCAACCAAGGCGGCTAAAAAATCTGCCAGCACAATCTCTTCGCGGCGCACCCGATCACGCCGATTGAGCTGCATCACCTCAGTGACAATTTGATTGATGCGCTGAGTGTTATCCAACACCATTTTTAGCAAGCGTTGCTGCGCGCTGGTCAAATCATCTTCTTGCAACAGCTCACTGGCATAGCTAATCGCCGAAAGCGGATTGCGTACTTCATGCGCGATATTGGCGGTGAGCCTGCCCAACGCGGCTAATTTAATTTGCTGCGCTTGCGCTTGCACGCGCTGCATATCTTCTAAAAAAATCACCACGCCGTGCTCGGCATCGCGCTCAACCGCAGCTAGGCGCAAGCGCACTTGCACGCCCGCATCCAGCAGCACAGTTTCATTACTGACCTGTCCGCTATATTTCCACAGCGCGTATTGACCAAACAACATGGGAAACACTTCCGATAACAGCGCGCCTGACACGGCACTGCGCTGCAACATACGCACCGCATTGGGATTCATCTGGCCAATCGCACCCTGCGCATCTATCAGCAGCACGCCGTCTTGCATGTCGCGCATCACCAGCCGACTAGCTTCTGACAAACTGACTAAATCCAAACTACGGCGCGCCGCTAATTGCTGACTATCCACGGCATGTTTCGCCAAGCTCTGCACCACCCATGCCACAGCAAAATACGCCATGCACCACAAGCCCGCTTGCACGAATTTGCTCTCGTCGGCGTTGTTGTACAACACACCCAAGGTATGCACCAACAGCGTTGCCAAACTGGCTAACGCAGCAAAAAACAACGTGATTTTGCCGCGACTGACCAAGCCTGCAACAGCCAACGAAATCAGCAATAACAGGCCGATATTGCTTTGTATCCCGCCGTACAAATAGGAGAAAACCGACACCGCCAAAATGTCACCGCCGACTTGCCAACTCAACTGCCAAATAAAACGACGACGATCTAAGCGCGCAAAAATAAACGACAACAATACCGATGCGAAATAAAGAATCGCTGTACTGAAAAACAGCAGGAGTTGGTCGGGATTAAGAGCCAGTTTGCCGCCGAATGCGCCGCCCAAAAGCACAAATAGCGCGGCTTGCAACAGGCGATAAAAATTATAGTAGCGCAGCGAACGCCAATAATCTAAGGGGAGTTTTTCGGGCGTAAAGGACGGATTCATCACCAATAACGCAGCTGCAAGTTAGCCGCGATACGCGTCACGATGGGCAGCGCAGCAAAAATTTTCACCGTTCGCCAGCACCGCTTCACTGCTTGGCACATGCACGCCGCATTGTTTGCAGCGCAACATGCTTTGCGGCTGGGCAGGCGGGGGAGATTGATCTAAGGAGTTGTTACGATAGCGGCGCAGCAGTACATAAATCACGCCGACAATGGCAAGGATAAAAAGTAACCGGCTCATGGCAATCTCCTGATTAGAACTCGCGATTTGCGGCGAACTGGGCTAAATCCAATAGACATTGTTTATATTGGCTATCGGGCAACACCAGCAATGCCGCACACGCCGCTGCCGTTTCCGCTTGCGCCACGGTACGCGTATAAGCTAACGCGCCAGTGGCGTGAATAATTTCTAACACCTCGGCAAATTTAGCCACATCGCCGTTTTCAATCGCGCTGCGCACCACCGCCGCTTGTATATCTGTGCCGTGCTGCATGGCATAAATCAACGGCAAAGTTGGCTTGCCTTCGGCTAAATCGTCGCCTAAATGTTTGCCTGTTTTAGCTTCTTCGGCCGAATAATCCAACACGTCATCAACTAATTGAAACGCCGTACCAAGGTGCATTCCATACGCCGCAACGGCCGCTTCTTGCGCCGCATCCGCGCGTCCTAAAATCGCACCAAGGCGCATCGCCGCTTCAAATAATTTAGCGGTTTTGCAATGAATCACGCGCATGTAATTAGCCGCATCCACATCGGCATCGTGGCAATTTAACAGTTGCAACACTTCGCCTTCGGCAATCAAATTGGTCGCGTCCGCCAAGGTTTGCATTACGCGCATCTCGCCGACTTCCACCATCATTTGGAACGCGCGCGAATATAAAAAATCACCTACCAACACGCTAGGTGCGTTGCCAAACAGCGCACTCGCAGTCGCTTGCCCACGGCGCAGCTCGGACTCATCTACCACGTCATCATGCAGCAAAGTTGCAGTATGAATAAATTCCACCACTGCCGCCAAGTCGTGATGCTGCGTGCCTTGATAGCCAAACGCCTGCGCTGACAACGCCACCAGCGCGGGACGTAAACGCTTGCCACCACTGTTGACAATGTAATCGCCAATTTGATTGACCAAGGCGACTTCGGAATGCAGCCGCGTGCGAATTACTGCATCCACCGCCGCCATATCGCTGGCGAGTAATTTTTTGAAAGTAGCTAAAAACACGTTTTGTCCTGAATGAATATGCCCAGAATGCCCAGTCGGGCTAATTTTTGCGGCGCGCATTGTCGCATAAATTAACTAGGTATCGCAGGGACTGACTTGATGAGTGTTAGCCCCAAGTAGTAATGTCCGCTTTCTGCCAAATAGAAATGTCCGCTGGTGATACAACACTCGGCTGTTCAACCAGCGGAGGAAATGACGAAAGTGGACACGTTTATGAGTCAGCAAGAAGTACAGCGCGCACAAGTCTTGGATTTACTGCGCGCCCAGCAAATCACCCAACAACAAGCCGCACAGCGACTGGGTATCAGCACCCGCCAAGTTCGGCGTATCGCCCAGCGTTATACCGCGCACGGTCTGGGCGGTTTAATCAGCCAGCAACGCGGACAAGCCTCCAATCGTAAGCTGGCTGAAGCCACGCGCACGACCGCCATCAACCTCATCGCAGCCCACTACCCCGACTTCGGTCCGACCTTAGCGGCTGAGAAATTGAGCGAGCGGC